>JAUQPO010000013.1 GCA_030550335.1 Acidobacteriota bacterium | reverse complement strand
CGAACACCCTGCTTCCGCCAGGGGATATGGCCCGACTAAAATCTTCCGACCGTAGCCTCTTTGTCCAAATTGATTTGCCCAGACAGCCCAGCGAGCAAACACCCCTCAGTCCCGCATAGGGCACCCACGCACACCATTGCCAAGTCACCAACCTCTGGTTCCACGGTAAGCTCCTCCTACGCCAAATCTCAGCAGTTTTCGCATGAACCCTCACCGTAGCGGGATATTTCTCCGCGAGCACCGCCGACCAGTGGGGCGACGAACCGCAGAGAGCCCGCCTCAATTGCCGAACCAGAGAGCAAGCTCAGGCGGCTCCCAAGGCCTTCTCACGATGCACACGCAGGACTAGCTGACCGCCCAAAAGTTCCTCGAGCAAGGGCGACTGGGGATAAGGGTGTCCACGATATTGCCGGAATCCCTCGCCAAACTCGATCCCCACCAGACCTCCGCGGGCCCGTGTCCAGCGCTCCATCATCTCCAGGTACTCATCCACACCATGCTGCTTGCGTAACCATTCGCGCTGGCTACGGTGCTGGGCAAGCATGCGGCGCTTGGTATCGAAAGTCGAGGAGATATCCACGACGAAATCCGGCAAGACCAACTGCCCTTCCCGGTCCACACCCCCGATGGGGTCAGCGAAATAGAGATGAGGGATGCGCGCCAATGGTCCCGCAGCACCCCAGGCGCTGGTGTCGTAATTCCGCACCGGAGCACCAAAACACGCGTCCCGTACCAAGCGGCTGGTCACCTCATGGTCCACCAGGTAATCGACGGGCGAGGCGGTAATGACTAGGTCTGGCTGAACCTGACGCAGGAACGCCGTGACCCGCCGGCGGCTGGCGTCATCCTCGAAAATCGCAAAGTCACGGAATTCCAAGCACATGTACTCGGCGCCGATCAGGGCAGCTGCCGCGGCAGCCTCAGAGCGGCGAATGGCCGCGATCGCATCCGGCGGCTCCGTGTCGGAACCGCAATCTCCCGGTGTCATCGTAGCGATGGTGACGGCGTGCCCGCGCGCAGCCAGCAAGGCCAGCGTTCCCGCAACCAACAGCTCCGTATCGTCCGGGTGTGCCTGCAAACAAAGGATCCGACAGCCGCCCATGGCGTGCTGGTGCTGCTCAACTCAGCTTAGCTCCTTAAGGGCCTGGATCAAATCATTAATCGCCTTCTTTCCATCCGCAAAGTACATCAGCGTATTGTCCGCAGCGAACAACGGATTGGGGACCCCCGCAAAACCAGGACTCAAGCTCCTTTTGATGACCACTACCGTTTTGGCTTTATCGACATCCAGGATCGGCATACCGGCAATAGGCGAGTTGGAATTCATGCGAGCTAGTGGGTTGACTACGTCGTTGGCCCCAATGACGATGGCTACATCGGTCTCGGGGAACAAGGCATTCGCTTCGTCCAGATCCTTTAGTTTTTCATAGGGCACATCAGCTTCGGCAAGGAGCACATTCATGTGCCCAGGCATGCGCCCGGCGACCGGGTGGATGGCATAAAGCACGTCCGCTCCGCGGCTCTCTAATAGGCTCGCCAGCTGTTGCAGCGCGTGCTGCGCTTGCGAAACGGCCAACCCATATCCCGGCACGATCACCACACGCCGAGCCCCGTCGAGCACCATAGCCACTTCCTCAGCTGTAGCCGCCTTGACCTTCCCTGCATAGACGGCGTCGGCACTGGGCCCGGCGGCCGCCGCCACAGAACCAACGCCTCCAAACAGAACGTTGGCCAAAGAACGGTTCATCGCGCGGCACATGATGCTCGTCAGGATGATCCCTGAAGCGCCTACCAGCGAGCCAGCGATGATCAGCATGTTGTTGGACAACACGAATCCGGTCGCCGCCGCTGCCAAACCCGAATAGGAGTTCAGCAGCGAGATCACTACAGGCATGTCCGCTCCGCCAATCGGGATCGTGGTGAGCACGCCCAGGCCTGAAGCCAGGCCCAACAAAACCCAATAGCTTTGGGTCTGCTGCGGGTGGTCGATGAGCCAGGCACCCATGGCTAGAGCCACGATAAGGAGCAACAGATTCAACCAGTGTTGTCCACGGAACAGGATCGGTTGCCCCGGGATCAACTCTTCCAGCTTGGCGAAGGCCACCAAACTCCCCCAGAACGTCACGCCACCGATCAGTCCACTGGCCACTGTGGCTACGGTAAAGTCGACGGGCGGCTGCTGGCCGAGCACCACGGCTTCTACCAACGCCGCGCCCGCCACCAAAGCCGAGGCCCCGCCTCCGAAGCCGTTCAGCAAGGCCACCATCTGCGGCATGGCCGTCATGCGCACCTTGACGGCCATCACTGCCCCGATCGCACCGCCCACGACCAGACCGGCCACAATCACCTGGTAACTGACAATGCTGCGGTGGAGTAGCGTGACCACGATCGCCAGAAGCATCCCCAGTGCGCCCAGCAAGTTACCCCGTACCGCAGTGCGCGGGTGCGAGAGCCCTTTCAGCCCGAAGATGAATAGAACCGAAGCAACCAAGTATGCCAGATTGATCAGAACACCCATGTCTTTCGCTTACCCCTCACTTGCGCTGGAACATCTCCAGCATCCGGTGCGTGACCAGAAATCCGCCCACCACGTTGATCGTGGCAAACACCACCGCTAGGAATCCGAGGACTGTGGTCAGGGTCGTGTGCTGCGACCCCGCCGAGATCAATGCCCCCACGATCGTGATCCCTGAGATGGCGTTCGACCCAGACATTAACGGGGTGTGCAAGATGGGTGGCACCTTCGTGATGACCTCGAATCCGACAAAAATGGCCAGAACGAAAATGGTGATCGTACTCACCAAGACATCCATACACTCTGCCTCCCGGTAGCTACAGAATCCGATTAGGTTGCGACCTGGAGTGCCGCACGGACCTGCGGGTGAACTACCTCGCCATCGCGTGCCACCAGCGTTTCTCGAGTGATTTCATCCTCCATATCTAGCTTCAACTCGCCGCCTTTGACCAAATGCAACAGGAAGGCAGCAAGGTTCCGGGCATACATCTGGCTGGCATGGTAAGGAAGCTCCGAGGGCAAATTCATCGGCCCCAAAACTTTGACCCCGTTTGCCTCCACAATTTCGCCCGGCCGGGTCAACTCGCAGTTCCCGCCCCGTTCCGCTGCCAGGTCGACCACCACCGACCCAGGGCGCATCGCTTCGACCATCGCTCGCGTGATCAGCACCGGCGCTTTACGTCCAGGGACAGCTGCAGTGGTGATCACCACGTCGGCATGCGTCACCGCTCGGTGAAGCAACTGGCGCTGGCGCTCGTAAAAAGCTTCATCCATGGCGCGGGCGTAGCCGCCACGATCCTCTGCCTGGCTCACTTCGAGCGGAAGATCGAGGAATTTTGCACCCAAGCTCTGGACCTGCTCCTTGACCGCTGGCCGGATATCGTAAGCCTCCACGACCGCCCCTAACCGCTTCGCCGTGGCGATCGCTTGCAGACCAGCAACTCCGGCTCCTAGGACGAACACATGGGCCGGGTTCACAGTTCCGGCCGCGGTCATCAGCATGGGAAACATTTTCGGCAACAGATTGGCTGCAATCAAAACCGCCTTGTAACCAGCTACGGTGGCCATGGACGACAGCGCGTCCATCGGCTGAGCGCGCGTGATCCTGGGGATCAACTCCATGGCGAAGGCTGTCACACCCGTGGCCGCCAATTCTTGCATCGCAGCCGGTTGCGAGAGCGGTTCCAGAAATCCAATCACCACCTGCCCGCGACGAAGCAGGTGTAGATCCTCCCGCCCGGCTTGAAGGTTTGCCCCGTAGCCACGGACCTGCAGGATCACGTCTGCATCGGCAAATACTTCCGCGCGGGAGCTAGCGAGGCGGGCACCACGTTGCCCGTATTCTTCATCCTGGAATCCGGCGGCGAGTCCAGCCCCCTGCTCGATCAACACTGCCAAGCCAGCCTTGGCCAGGCGCTCGACGACGATCGGCGTCAGCGCGACCCGTCGTTCGCCAGGGAACGTCTCTTTCGGTACCCCTACAGTCACTGCCCCTCCTCTGCGCTCTCAGTTATTGGGATGCAGCAAGAGCCGGTTCTGTCACAACTGTCAACACCCCTGGGGGCTCACTCCAGTCCTCCCCAGCATGGCGTCACTCCAAGCACTCAGATCCGGTTAAACTTCGCCACCGCTTTCTGAAGTGACTTTTCCTGCTCAATGAAGGGAATCATTTTCGCTTCTCTTTCCTCCAGCTCCTGCGCTACCTTCAGGACCTGCTCTGCTTGCTCCTGGGGCACCACGACGACGCCATCCTCGTCGGCCACAATGATGTCACCAGGTCGCACCGTTACCCCAGCACACTCAACGGGGACATTCTTGGCCACGCTTTTGAAACGCCCCACCGCATTGACCGGAGAGATAGCTCGGGCGAATACCGGCAGCCCGATCCGCCGCACATGCTCCACATCGCGCAACGCACCATCAAGCACCATGCCCGCCATCCCTCGTGCCTTGGCTGCCGTCGCCATCAGGCCCCCGAGCGCGGCCACTTCTAAACCTCCCTCCATCACTATGACCCCCACTTCGCCGGGTTTTGCCTCATCGATCATCTGAATCGAGTGGACCACCGCATTAGCGGGTGTCGACTCTTCCGGCCGTGCCGGTCGCACCAGCGCCGTAACCGCGCGGCCGACGAACTTCCTCCCCACCACCGGCCGCATGTCATGGGACATCCACCCCCGCTTTTTGCAAACCTGATCGATGGCATCGCACACCGAGGCCACAGTGACCTTCTGGAACCCAGCAATCAGCGGATCTGCCGGTGCAGGGGCCGCAGACGGCTGCCGCACCGAAGAAGCCGGCGCAGGGCCTTGCCCACGCTGGCATGCAATCCACGAAGCCATCGTGAGCACTACCAAGACGCTCGCAGTACGGCTGAGAAATCTCATGGCGTTGACCTCCAGACTGCTAGGACTCTTGAGAGCGACCATACGCGCTCCACGACTCAGCCAGCTATCCTAACATCGCCTACGCAAAACTCCACTGCGGGTTCTCCCAAGCGATAATCGACAATTGGCCGGAGGCCTGCATGCGGGCACAACTGTTGGTGCTTTGTGGCTTGAGCATTGCATCCTGGGGGTGTCGGTGGTCCCGTCCTTCCATAGAGGACGCCCGACGGTTCCTCGATCAGGTTGAAGCGCGCCTGTGGGAGCTGACAACCGAGGAGAGCCACGCCGCTTGGGTCCAGGCGACCTACATCAGTTACGACACCGAAATCCTCGCCGCGAAGGCCCAGCAGCGACGAATCCAAGCTACTGTCGAGTTCGCCAAACAGACGCGGAAATTCGACGGTTTGAAATTACCGGACGATCTGGCGCGCAAGATGAAATTGCTGCGGCTGGCGCTCACGTTGCCCGCACCGAGCGATCCTGCGAAAGCTGCCGAACTGACTCGTCTTGCTACCCGCCTGGAATCCACTTACGGGGCGGGCAAGTATTGCCCCCAGCCCGGCCAGTGCCTGGACCTCGAACAGATGACGCGCATCATGGCCACCAGCCGCGACCCCAAGCAATTGTTGGAGATTTGGCGCGGCTGGCGCACTATCGCCCCGCCAATGAGACCCATGTATCGCCGCTTGGTGGAGCTTTCGAACGAAGGCGCCCGCGAGCTGGGCTTCAACGATACGGGTGAGCTTTGGCGTTCCAAGTACGACATGCCCCCTGACCAGTTCGCCCGCGAAATGGAGCGGCTTTGGGAACAGGTACGCCCGCTCTACGTTTCGCTCCACGCTTACGTGCGAAAACGCCTGCGCCAGCACTATGGCGAGCTGGTTCCGGAACGGGGCCCGATTCCCGCACATTTGCTCGGCAACATGTGGGCGCAGTCGTGGGAGAACATTTATCCTCTGGTTGCTCCTCCCAAAGCCAAGAGTGGAGTGGACCTCACACAGCTCCTGCGCAAAAAGGGCTTGGGACCAGTGGAAATGGTGCGGTACGGCGAGCGCTTCTTTACCTCGCTCGGCTTCGAACCTCTGCCCGAAACGTTCTGGCAACGTTCGCTCTTCCGCAAACCCCAGGACCGGGACGTGGTCTGTCATGCTAGCGCCTGGTGCATCGATAGTCTCAACGATCTGCGCATCAAAATGTGCATCGATGTCACCGGCGAGGACTTCATCACCATCCACCACGAACTGGGGCACAACTTCTACCAGCGCGCCTATAACAAGCAACCTTTCCTATTCCGGGATAGTGCCAATGACGGGTTCCATGAGGCCCTTGGCGACACCATCGCGCTGTCGGTGACCCCCGAATACCTAGTCAAAATCGGCTTGCTGGACCGCGCACCGGACCCTTCCGACGATCTGGGACTCCTGCTCCAGCGCGCACTGGATAAAGTGGCCTTCCTACCATTCGGCCTGCTGATCGATCAGTGGCGTTGGAAAGTGTTCTCGGGCGAGATTCCACCTGAGCGGTACAACCAGGCCTGGTGGGAGTTGGTGCAAAAATACCAAGGCGTCGCCCCAGCTGTGCCGCGCAGCGAGCAGGACTTCGATCCCGGCGCTAAATACCATATCCCGGCCAACGTCCCCTACGCGCGGTATTTCCTGGCCCATATCCTGCAGTTCCAGTTCCACCGAGCCCTGGCTCGCGCGGCAGGATGCACCGGGCCGCTGCACCGTTGCTCAATTTACGGAAGCAAGGAAGCAGGCGCACGCCTGAAGGCCATGATGGAAATGGGCCAGAGTCGCCCATGGCCAGAAGCGCTTGAAGTTTTGACCGGGCAACGCCAGATGGACGCCACAGCGCTATTGGAGTACTTTGAGCCGCTCCGAGCCTGGCTGAACGAGCAGATCAAAGACGTGCCAGTCGGTTGGTGAGTAGTGCGGAAATCGACCGACGCCTTGGCCAACCAAGTACCGAAGTGCACGCCCAGTGATCACTCAGTAGCTAAGTGTAGGGCTGGTCTCCGTAGCCCATCGAGCCACGGAAAGTCACTCAACCGCTCCAGCACAAGCCCCAAACGACGTCGACCCACATATGGGTCAACGCCGCCGCCGGAACTGAGCCTGTTCGTCCCCACACCCATCCGTAGCTCCAGCCCGCGATCGCAGCCAGCAGCACGTAGTCCCAGTTTGGAGCCGGCGGGTGAACCACATGACTGATGCCAAAGCACCCGGAAGCGCACAACCGCGCGAGGAGGATGCCTAGCCGCGCTTGCAGCAGATTCTCCAAGATGCCACGGAACAATAGCTCCTCCGGCAGCGCTATGACGAAGTACGTAAAAGCCAGGCTCAGCAGCAAACGCTGAGCTCCTGGCCACTGCGGGTTCCACCGGATGAAATCTAGGTACAAGCCCAACGGGACGCCCACCGCTGCGAATCCGCAGAACCCCACCACAGCATCCCTGAAACTCTCACGACGCCAGGCCCAAGCGAAACCATCCCCTTCGACACCGCGCACCACTAAGAACGCCCAGCTTCCCGCTACAGCGCTAGCCATCCTTCCCAGAAAGCCCGTGAGTCCCGGTAGATGATCTGTCCAGCCGACGATGACCGGCAGCGCTACCCAGCCTATGCCCACAACATCCGGCCACGCCAGCACTCGCGATTGGCAGGGCCGAAAAACAGCAAACCAAAACACTACGCTTGCGAGCGCCACGACCCATCCCAGTCGGGGTAAGGAGGTGGGGTGGCGCAGTGTCCAGCTCACAGCCGGTAGCATCACCCATATGAACCCGATGACCGCCCGCAGCCAGCGCGGAAGGCTTGTCAGACCGTTCCGGACGTCAGCCAAACCTAGCGCAACGAACGCACCGAGAAAAGTACTCACTGTGACCAGCGAATGTCTCACCTGATCGCCGGCTAGCACTGGTCCGCCGAGCCTCCACCGGCCAGCCACCTCGAGTAGCCACGCTAGAACCCCTACCAGAACCAGCCCCCGCAACCCTCTACTCCGCAACGTCCTGACCAATGTTCATGCTCTCGCAACTAGAGGCACGCAAAACTAGGACGCCCTGCCCTGGGTGCCCAAAACTGGGGGCGATGCGGCCCCGGCAAAACAGAGGTCTGGCGCTCGAACCGGCGTGACAGCGCTCGCCACCGTGTTAAATAACGGAAGACATGAGTTCGATGATTCCGACAGGAAGACACTTGTGCCGCGCAGAGGCACACGCTGCCGGTGGTGACCAGTGCCGGCGGCCAAAACTGTCTCTCCACCCAGGCTCTTTGCATCCGTGGATCCGCCTGGGTTTGCTCCAGCTGCTCTGGGTACCGGTCGTCATGCCAGCCACCACCGAAGCCTTACGCGATCGCGCTTTAGCAGCGCTCCGCAGGGCGGCCCGTTTTTATGCCGAGCAAGCCGCCATCCATGGTGGCTACCACTATGCCTACACAGCGGATCTGTCCTGGGGCCGCTCTGAACATGGGGTTGGCAAGACTCAAGTGGAGGTGCAGCCGATGGGCACCCCGGGCGTCGGGCTGGCTTTCCTCGAAGCCTGGCAAACCACGCGCGAGCCGTTCTTGCTGGAAGCCGCTCGTCGAGCCGCCCGAGCTCTGGTCCAAGGGCAGCTCTGCTCCGGAGGCTGGCATTACCTGATCGAATTCGATCCGGCCAAAAGAAAGCGCTACGCTTACCGGGCTGACCACAACTGCGCCTCCGGGGCCTTCAATACCACCACGCTCGACGACAACACCACGCAAGGGGCGCTCCGCCTGCTGATGCGCGTGGATCGTGAGCTGGGTTTTCAAGACTCGCTGATTCACGAAGCCGCAATCTATGGCTTGGACAGCTTGGTGAAAGCTCAATACGCCAATGGCGCCTGGCCCCAACGCTACAGTCGCTTCCCCGACCCTAAGGCCCACCAGCCTAAACCGGCCAGCTATCCCGACGACTGGCCACGCCAATGGCCCGACCCGGACTACGCCCCCTATTACACGTTCAACGACAACGTCATCGTAGACGCCATCGATACCCTGCTCGAAGCAGCTCGAATCTACCGAGAGCCACGGTATTTGGAGGCCGCACGTCGCGGAGGGGACTTCATCCTTCTTGCCCAAATGCCCGATCCGCAGCCAGCCTGGGCGCAGCAATATGACTTCGACATGCATCCCGCGTGGGCTCGCCGGTTCGAACCCCCAGCCATCACTGCCGGCGAGTCCCAGGGAATTCTGCGCATGTTGCTGATTCTCTATGCCGAGCTTGGTGATCCGAAGTATCTTCAGCCGATCCCCCGGGCGCTCGACTACTTCCGGCGCTCGGCTCTTCCCCCACCCCAGCGTCCCTCACATGCCTGGCTGCAAGCTGCGGCGGGCGGTGGGCCCGTGCTCGCCCGCTTCTACGAGTTGCGAACCAATCGCCCGCTGTTCTTCACCAAGGGCACCCAGGTGATCGTACGAGGGTATGCAACTTACCGGGCCGACGGCTACACGTTAACTTACAGTCCTGACAACATCATCACCCACTACGTGCTGCTGCTCAATGGCCGATGGCTGGACAGGCTCGAGCAAGAGTTCCGCCGCGCAGCCTCCACCGAACGGTCCAAACTCAAACGGCCCGACCAGCTGTACGGTATCGCACCTTGGAGCGAGGCCCCGGAGCCTTCGCCGACACCCGCCGAGATCGAACAAATCATCGCCGCCATGGATGAACGCGGGGCTTGGGTCGAGCCGGGCTACATTGGCGCTGGCGAGCCCTTGGTGAGCGTGTTCGCTGCCCGCCCAATGTTAGTCAGACTGGGCAATCAATGGCTCGAGCTAAGCGAAGACCAGACATTGGAAGTGTTCACGACTACCCAACGGCCGCTCGACAAGGTCATCCGCTCGCGCACGTTCATACGCAACGTGCGGCTGCTCAGCCGGTTTTTGAGGGAATCCGTGGTCAACGCCCGCCCCACCAATGGGTCCCAGTAGTCCACCAACCGGCCTGCGGCATTCGCCATTCGAGCGGTCGCCGAAGCCAACAAGTTCTGACTGGCTTGGCGCAACTCAGAATCGAGCCCCAAATGTTGAACCCGACGTTGCGCTCAGAGGCTTTTAAGCCCCAGAGCCAACCGGCGATGCGAGCCAGGGAAACCCTCGTTTGGGCCTTAGCCCACAGAGGGCTTCAGTTCTCAGCCACTAGCTTTTCTCATCATGCCATGTGCAACGCCCCAATCCCATGCCCGAACAGAGTGACTGGAAGACCAGCTTACCTTTCTAACCTTGACCGCTAAGCTCCACCGCCTAAGCAGCGCCTTGGCGTCAGAGGATCGATCGCGTAGGCCCGAACCAGACGCGCGCTGAGCCGCAACCCCTCCGCTGAAAGACCTCGCACTTCCGCGAAGTCGAGACGCTCCCTATCGCACCCAGCTTGGCTGCAACTCCCAGTCAAACGGACCCGCTGGGTGTAGATTGAGCCCGTGCTGGCTCGCGCAGGCTCAAAATCACATCAGGTAGGGTTGGACAGGGGCAGGGAGAAGCCCGCCAAGTCCTCAGGAAAAAAGCCAACGGCTCCACGCTCGCGCTTCTTAAAGCGCCTGGCGAGCGCCTGTAAGTGCCTACGTGGCGCAGCTAGCTTATCGGTCAAATCGTCACCGGCTCGATGCGAAAGAGCCGGGCAAAAGCAACCAGCTCGCGCCGAAAGTCGCCGTAGAAGAAGATCTGGTGGAAGCCAGGGTAGTCGAGTAACGAGGGATGTCCGTCCAGCTCAACCATGACCGACACGACGCATCCACCCGCGGGCGGCACTGCCACATTCCCTACCACGGTCCCTGAGGAAACTAGTAGCCGGGGAGGCACCTCTGGCCGGTCACCCAAGATAAGATCCGCGATCGTCACCCGTTGGCCAGTCGACCATTGCGGCACCGGGACTGCATCTCGTCTGCCGTGGTGATGGGACAGATAATAAGGCTCCGGCGGCTCGTTCCAGCCGCGCAAGCGTGTGGGGCAGGTGCAGTGCGCTCCGATCAGACACTGCCGCGCGGTTTCTGGTACCGGGTCCTGTTGAAATCCTGGTCGGTCGAACAACTTCTGAACCAGAGCGTGAGTCAAGGCAGCACCGATGTCCGCCTCGCACGCAGCGGGTATGCCTCGATCCAACATGTAGGACCAGGCGATACAAGGCAAGCTGATTTGTGTCGGACCCAGCGCGCCCAAGCAGTCCATGGTGATCCCGTCGCCGTCCTCACGCTCAAGAATCCTTCGGGCCACGACATAACTTCGTACGCCGTTTAATATGTCTTTCTCGCTGGGGCCTCGGATGTCTGTAGCACTCTGAACATATTGGCTGGCGATGGTACGAACCTCCTCGTCAACAGGCGTTCGTTCATACTCCTCGATGAAGACCCGCGCAGGGACATAACGCAGGTGCGTGCCGATATGCGGGACTCGAGCGTCACGACGCTCCTTGCCCTGTATCACCACGAACCGCATCTCGCGAAGCCAAGCGCCGGCCTTGAGCATCTTCAAGCCGAAGGCCACCTGACGAAAGTCGTCGGTGGAAGCGATGAACACACCCGGCCGGTTCGCTAGCCGCTCCGTATTGGTGGTGAAGGCCGTTCCGATAGGCGCGAAAATTACCGTGGGTAGACCACTCTCGGCCGCGCGAACCGCCACAGGCCAGGAATGCTCCTGGCGATCGAGCAGCAAAACCACTAACCCGTCAGCACCAGCCTTTACGGCCTCACTGACCCACTGGGAGCCTTCCGTCTCCGAATAGATTGGCTCCGGGCGGAGATCCACGTCCATGGCCAGCTCCTGCGCGGCCGCCTGCAGTTGTTGGGTGTAGTTGCGGCGGGCCGCCTGGCCGTCATAGATCGCCCCGGGCCACCGGATACCGTAGTCTTCGCGTCGCCGGACGAAGGCTGCGCGGACCCGGGCACGATATCGTGCCCCTGGGCCGTGCACGCGATCTGTAGAGGGGCTTGCCCACAGGAAGCGGCCACCCAGTAGCCAAGGTGCTGCGACCAGCCGGCCTACAAATTGGCGTCGCGACAATAGCCAGTCCACCATCATGGCGAGTCTCTCCCCGGCCGACTCTAGCACATTGGGCTGGCCTCAAGCCCCGACGTTTGAGCATGCCCGCTCAGCGCTTTTGGGCAGGCTCGACGAATCATTCGGTCATCGATCGGTTCGGATATGATGCAAAAACGGTGAACCTGGAGGAGCGACAATGACGCTCAGCATCGACCTCGATTTGCGTCATATACCTGAGCCCCCGCCGCGGACTGACTTCGCCATCGGAGCCATCGGTGCGGGATTCATCATGCGGGACGTGCACCTAGTGGCCTACCGAGCTGCCGGATACCGAGTGACCGCCATTGCCGCAACCAACATTGACAAAGCCCGCCAGGTTGCCTCCCAGCACAATATCCCCAAGGTCTATGGGAGCTATCAAGAGCTGCTAGCAGACAAGTCGATCGAGGTGATCGATATCGCCGTTCCCCCGCACGTGCAGCCGGAGATCATTCGTGAGGCAGTCAAACACGCCGACCACATCAAGGGCATCCTGGCGCAAAAACCCCTGGCGTTGAACTACCGGGACGCCCGGGAGCTAGTGCGGATGTGTGAGAACGCTGGCATCGTGCTCGGGGTCAACCAGAACATGCGTTACGATCAATCGATCCGCGCGTTGAAAACGGTCTTGGAGCGAGGCTATTTGGGTCAGCCGGTGCTAGCCACCATCGACATGAGAGCGATCCCGCATTGGAAGCCTTGGTCCCGCCTTTACGGCCGTCTGACCTTGCTGATCATGAGCATCCACCACTTGGACACGTTCCGTTATCTGTTCGGTGATCCGGAGTGGGTCTACGTGAGCGCGCGGCCAGATCCGAGAACCGACTTCCCGCACCGGGATGGCATCGTCCTCTACGTTCTGGAGTACGCCGATGGGTTGCGTGCGGCCGCTTGGGATGACGTCTGGGCTGGCCCGGCGCGTGAGGGAGCTGCTTCCAACATTTACATCCGCTGGCGGGTCGAGGGCACCGAAGGCATGGCAGAAGGAACCATCGGCTGGCCTGGTTATCCCAATGCTATCCCCAGCACCATGCGGTTCACTACCGCCAAGCAGCCTAATGTGTGGTTCGAGCCGCAATGGAAGGAAGTCTGGTTCCCCGACGCATTCCGGGGTACCATGGGCATGCTCCTCCAAGCGATCGCCGAGGGCAAGACGCCGGCGATCAGCGGGCGTGACAATCTGCGGACCATGGCGCTGGTCGACGCTTGCTACCGCTCGCTGGACGAGCACCGTCCGGTGCGGTTGAGCGAGATTCTCGAGGAGGGATGAGCAATGAAGCTCGGTTTGATCAACTCCGCTTGGCTTGGTTCTCCCATCGGAACGGCCGAGGGTATCCGCAAAACCAAGGAAATCGGGTTCGACACGATCGACATCTTTGCCGATCCTCTGGAAATCGACATCCGCGAGCGCAGGTTGATTCGAGACACCGCCGCGGAGGTTGGCCTACCGATTGTCTCGGTCTGCTGTGTGGCGCTTGGGCTGGTGGACTTCAACGCTTCGGTGCGCAAATTTCACATGGACCGCTGTCGCGCATACCTGGACTTTGTCTATGACCTTGGCGGACGAAACCTGTTGTTGGTGCTCGGCGAATACCTCTGGCAGCAAGAAGTGATTAAACCCCAGGACCAGTGGCGGTGGGCGGTGGAAAATGTGCGGGCACTGGGCGAGTACGCCGCTTCGCTGGGCTTGGAAATCGCCATGGAGCTGGAGCCGTTCAAGATGTCGTTGATCAACAGCATTGACAAGATGCGCCAGTTCCTAGATGAGGTCAACCACCCGGCCGTCCGAGCCAATCTCGACATTTCGCACCTAGCTTTGGTTCAGGCCAAGCCCGAGGAAATCCACCAACTAAAAGGCCGTGTCGCCCATGTGCATTTCTCCGACTGCGACGGCAAGGTTCACGGCGACCTCCCACCGGGACGAGGCGTGGTCAACTTCCCGCCTTATCTGCAGGCGCTCAAAGATATTGGGTTCGACGGGGTCATCAGCATCGAGCTCGAGTATTCACCCGAGCCGGACAAAATCGTCGAGTGGGTGACGGAGGCATACCGGGAAACCAACCGGATGATGCAAGAGCTGGGCATTCGTGGGTGAGTCATGAAGCGGCGCACCTTCTTGAAGACTGTGGCTGCCAGCCCAGCTGCACCAGCTCTGGGTCGGGTGCTGGGAGCCAATGATCGGATCCGCGTCGCCCAGATCGGTTGTGGTGGGCGTGGTCTCTATGAGATTGACGTCTGCCGGCGTTTGCCCGGCGTAGAAGTCGTAGCGGTCTGCGACGTCTACTTACCCCTTGTCGACAAGGCCCGCAAGATGCTTGATGGTAAGGCCGACGGCTATCAGGACTTCCGCCGGGTTCTCGACCGCCGGGACATCGACGTGGTCTTTGTGTCCACGCCCGATCATTGGCACGCCCTGATCACCATCATGGCTTGCCAGGCAGGCAAGGACGTTTTCTGCGAGAAGCCACTGTCGCTCACCATCGCGGAAGGGCGGAAGATGGTGGAGGCCGCCCGGAAGTACGGTCGCATTGTGCAGACCGGGAGTCAGCAACGCTCCGCCCCGCACTTCCAGCAAGCCGTAGAGTTGATCCAAAAAGGCGAACTCGGCAAGATCAGCTTGGTCGAAGCGTGGAATTGGACGAACGAATCCCCTATAGGCATTGGCAATCCGCCCGATGAAGATCCGCCACCTGGGCTGGATTGGGACCTATACCTGGGACCAGCCCCTTGGCGACCATACAACCGCAATCGGTTCATCTGGAACTACCGATGGTTCTGGGATTACTCCGGCGGAATGATGACCGACTGGGGTGCTCACCACATGGACGTGGTCCACTGGGCCATGCAAGTGGATGCACCGTTGGCAGTCTCCGCCGCCGGCGGTAAGTTTGTGCTCCAGGATAACCGAGAAACCCCCGATACTTTTGAAGCCTTGTTCGAATACCCGGGCTTCATTGCACGTTACACTCACCGAACGGCGAACGCGCACCCGACCGAAGGACGTTCTTATGGTATGGCCTTTTACGGCGACCGCGGCACGCTCGTCATTGACCGCGAGGGCTTTGAAATCATACCCGAAATGCGTGGCGAGCGCTTTGCCCCAGATGTAGACCGCGTGCAGGAGCTGCTGCGAGGTGGTGAGCCACCTCGCCCCCGCGACCGCGAGGCCCTGGCTCGCGGCCGTACGCGTCGGCCACCCACGCACCCACTCTGCCGGCCGCTGATCGTCAGCGACGTCTTCATGGAACCTGCGGTGCAGGAAATGCACGTGCTGAATTTTCTCCAAGCCGTCCGGGATCGAAAACTCCCCAACGCCGATGTCGAAATCGGCCACCGCAGTGCTACAGCATGCCACCTGGCGGTGATCGCATACCGGCTGGGACGGCGCATTCGTTGGGATCGAGAACGCGAGGAAATCGTTGGCGATCCTGAAGCACAGCGGATGACGTCGCGGCCCTACCGGTCACCTTGGAAGTTGGAGGTATGAGCCGAAACTCAGATCCATGAACTCCGCTGCGGCGGTGCGAGCCAGGGCCGCGGGGGCGCAACAGTTGCCCCGACAGACTTCGTTCAGAACTGTTTCACCAAACGGTCGAGAGCACGGAGTTTGTCCAGCAGGCTACCCAGCCAGTCTAGGGGTAGCGCGTTGGGACCGTCCGATAGTGCCCGGCTTGGCTCCTCGTGCACCTCCAGGAACAAAGCATCGATGCCTACCGCCACGGCTGCACGTGCCAGCGGTTCGATAAATCGTGGCTGCCCGCCGGAGCTGTGGCCTGCCCCGCCAGGCAATTGAACGCTGTGGGTAGCATCGAACACCACTGGGTAACCCGTGTCTCTCAGGATGACCAGTGACCGCATGTCGACCACGAGGTTGCGATAGCCAAAGCAAGTACCGCGTTCGGTTAGCAAGATCCGATCGTTGCCCGTCGAAGCTACTTTCTCTGCTGCGAGCCAGAAATCTTCAGGGGCGACGAACTGACCTTTCTTGATGTTAACGATCTTCCCTGTGCGGCCGGCGGCCAAAAGCAGGTCCGTCTGGCGACAAAGGAAGGCAGGGATCTGCACGATGTCGGCAACCTCAGCCGCACGTTCAGCCTGCCAAGGTTCGTGAATGTCAGTCAGCACAGGCACACCGCAGGCCTGCTTGACCGCAGCCAAGATTCGGAGTCCCTCGTCGAGGCCGGGACCACGGTAGGAATACAGACTCGACCGGTTGGCCTTGTCGAAAGAAGCTTTGAGAATGAACGGGCCGGCAATCCGCTTGATCTCGGTAGCGAGGAAATGCAGGTGAGCTTCGCTCTCGATGACGCAAGGGCCGCAGATCAAAGCCAACGGGGCGCCGCCACCGATGTGAATGATTTCGCCATCAGGCGTCTCGACGACGAGCTGGCGGGTTGTACTCATCGTGCTACTTTGTGTGCCATCACCTGGCCGGCCTTCTTCCGTTCGCGGTGCTCGATCGCAGCACCGATGAACGAGCGGAACAACGGGTGTGGCTCAAGTGGCTTGGAGCGGAACTCGGGGTGGAACTGGCATCCCAAAAACCAAGGATGATCGGGCAACTCGCAGATCTCGACGTAGACACCGTCGGGAGTCTGACCGGTCACGCGCAAACCGTGGGCAGTGAGGATAGGCTCGTACTCCCGGTTGAATTCGTACCGATGCCGATGGCGCTCGCGCACTTCTGCCACGCCGTAGGCACGCCGAGCCAGGCTGCCTTCAGCTAGTAGGCACGGGTAAGCGCCCAGACGCATGGTGCCGCCGAGCGCGTCGACTCCTTTCAGCTCGCGCAGCTTATAAATGACACGGTGTGGGGTGGCAGGATTGAATTCGGTGGAATCCGCGTCCGTCAAACCGCAGACATTGCGGGCAAACTCGATCACCATCGCCTGCATCCCCAGGCAAATGCCGAAATAAGGCACCTTGAATTCCCGGGCGTACCGAATAGCATGGATCATCCCCTCGACGCCCCGCTTGCCAAACCCGCCGGGGACCAGAACCGCATCGTAAGGCTGCAACCGCTCAATACACTCAGGCCAGCTCAGTTGTTCCGAATCGATCCAGCTGATGTTGACCTTGCACCGGTAAGGCAAGCCACCATGGAGCAACGCTTCCTTGAGGCTTTTGTAGCTGTCCTCGTAATCCACGTACTTGCCCACCAGAGCGATATGGACCTCCTGGACCGGGTTCTTGAGACGCTCGACCATTTCGATCCACTCGCGCAAGTCCCGCTCTCCTACCCGGTCGCGCATCTCCAGAAGGTCAAGGATGATCTCGTCCACATGCTGCTCGGCGAAGACCAGGGGCACCTCGTAAACCGACTCCACGTCCACAGCCGAAATGACTGCTTCTGGCGGGACGTTGCAGAACAGGGAAATCTTCTCCCGGACGGAGGCAGGTAAAGGCCGATCCGAACGACATAGCAGCATGTCGGGCTGGATGCCGATCGCCCGGAGCTCTTTGACACTGTGTTGGGTGGGTTTGGTTTTGAGTTCGCCGGCGGCAGCAATCCACGGGACTAAAGTGACGTGGATGTGGACGGAATTGCCTCGACCGAGTTCCTGGCGCATCTGCCGCACCGCCTCCAGAAACGGCAGAGACTCGATGTCGCCCACCGTCCCACCGATCTCCACGATCACTACGTCCGCCTCTTCCGACAGGCGCCTCGCCCAAGCTTTGATCTCGTCGGTGACGTGAGGAATCACCTGAACAGTCTTCCCCAGGTAATCCCCGCGACGTTCGCGGAAGATGATGGTCTCGTAGATGCGGCCGGAGGTCACGTTGTTGCGCTGGGTCAGGCGAGCATGGGTGAATCGCTCGTAGTGGCCTAGATCCAGGTCGGTTTCGGCGCCATCGTCGGTCACAAAGACCTCGCCGTGCTGGAAAGGGCTCATGGTGCCCGGGTCGACGTTCAAGTACGGGTCCATTTTTTGAAGGGTCACCCGAAGGCCCCGGCTTTCCAGCAAGCAGCCAATCGAGGCTGCCGCGATCCCCTTGCCTAACGATGAAACTACACCGCCGGTGATGAATATGTACTTGGCCATCGTTCAATCATTCGTTCCTTAAGCCCACCAAGAGCTTCTCGATTCGGAGCAAATCTTCGGGGGTATCCACCCCGACTGACTCGTAGTCAGTCTCGGCCACATAGATCCGGTAGCCATTTTCCAAGGCCCTCAGTTGTTCGAGGCGCTCGGTACGCTCCAGCGGACCGATGGGCAAGTTCGGATAGTCCAGCAAGAACTCTCGCCGGTAAACGTAGAGCCCAATGTGTTTGAAGTATTCTGCCTCAGCTGAAGGGTGGTACGGGATCGGAGCGCGAGAAAAGTAAAGGGCCTCCCCGTGCCTGGACGTCACCACCTTGACCACGTTGGGGTTGTAGATCTCGTCTGGATCCTCGATCTTTTTCTTGAGCGTCCCCATGGGAATCAAGGGGTGGTCCAGTAGCGCCTGCACCGCCTGGTCGATCGCAGCCGGGTCGATCAGTGGCTCGTCACCCTGGATGTTCACCACGATGTCCGCGGCTTCCTGAGCAGCCACTTCGGCCGTGCGGTCGGTCCCCGAGGGGTGGTCGGAGCGGGTCATGCGAACCTCCGCCCCAAAACCCTCAGCGACTTGGCGGATCCGCTCGTCGTCGGTAGCGATCACTAACCGATCCAGTAACTTGGCCCGGGATGCGCGCTCGTAGACGTGCTGGATCACTGGTTTGCCGAGTAAAGGCGCGAGCGCTTTTCCAGGAAACCGACGCGATGAGTAACGGGCAGGGATGACGCCCAGGATTCGCAGGGGCACGATCGATCTTAGCATAAAACAAACCCCATGATATACTGTTAGTGGGCAACGCCGACAGGGGGGCGAGGTGCGGCAAGTCCGGCCTTTGAAAGCACTTATCGTAGCAGGCTGGGTGGCAATTGTATGTGGCTTTGCCTGGGGCGCCGGCCCGGAACAGGCCAACTATGCGGCAGCAGGTACCGAGGTTAACCCCACCATCCAGCCCCGCTTGCGCACTCGCACCGACCGCGACCCCAGCCTGGCGCCCAGGCCGGCAAATATCCGCGTGGACAAAACGCTGGTGCTGGTCAATGTCACCGTCACCACCCCGCTCAACCAGATTGTTACCGGCCTGCGCAAAGAGCACTTCCGTATCTTCGAGGACAAAGTCGAACAGACCATTACGGAATTCTCCGCCGAAGATGCGCCCCTGTCAGTCGGGCTGGTCTTCGATGTTAGCGGCAGCATGGGGGCGAAGTTGCATAAAGCCCGCGAAGCCGCAGCAGAGTTCTTCAAGACGGCCAACCCGGAAGATGAGTTCTTTTTGATCACCTTCAGCGACCGCCCACGATTGGTCGTACCATTCACGCACGAAGTCGAAGAAATCCAAAACCAACTGGCTTTCACCCAGTCCAAGGGCCGGACAGCTCTGCTGGACGCGCTTTACATGGCCATCCATCATATGAAGAAGGCGCGCAATCCGCGGAGAGCCATCCTGGTGATCTCTGACGGTGGCGACAACAGCAGCCGCTACACTCAGAGCGAGATCCGAAACCTTGTGCGGGAGGCTGACGTCCAGATTTATGCAATTGGGATCTTCGAGCCATTGGCCTCGCGTGGCCGCACACCAGAAGAACTAGCCGGGCCTACGCTGTTGAGTCAGCTGGCTGAGCAAACCGGCGGTCGTCACTTCCCTGTAGAAAACATCAATGACTTGCCGGACATAGCGGCCAAGATCGGAATCGAATTGCGGAACCAGTACGTGCTGGGTTATACGCCGACCAATCAGGCCAAGGATGGCAAGTACCGCCGCATCCGTGTCCAGCTTGTCCAGCCCAAAGGCCTGCCACCCTTGCGCGCCTATTACCGCACCGGCTATTATGCACCGTCACAGTAGTTCTGTCCTCTGTTTCCTCCTGTTGGCTGGCACGGCTGGTGCTTTGCTGGGCCAGCAGGGACCGGTGTTTCGTGCCGAGACCCGCTTGGTGGTGTTGCATGCCAGTGTGGTGGATCGGCGCGGCAACATGGTCACCGATTTACCCAAAGAAGCTTTCCGGGTTTACGAGAACGACGTCCCACAGGAAATCCGGCTCTTCAAGCAGGAGGATATTCCGGTTTCGCTAGGGCTCATCATCGACAACAGCGGTAGCATGCGCGACAAGCGGCGGGCTGTGGAGCTGGCCGCCCTGGAGCTGGTTAAAGCGTCGAATCCTCAGGATGAGGTCTTCATCGTAAACTTCAACGACGAGGCTTACCTAGACGTCGATTTCACCAGCGATATCAACAGGCTGGAGGAAGGGCTCGCGCGCATTGACTCCCGGGGCGGTACAGCCATGCGCGACGCTTTGAGCATGTCCATCGATCACCTGGTGGCGCATGCCCGCCGAGACAAAAAGGTGCTGCTGGTGGTCACCGACGGCAACGATAATGCCAGCGTGATTACCCTTGAGCGTTTGATCCGCAAGGCCCAGCAAAGCGAGGTTCTGATCTACGCTATTGGACTGCTGGACGAAGAGCGCAAGCGGGAGCGCGAGCGCGCTAAGCGAGCTTTGGAGGCGCTGACCAAAGCCACCGGGGGATTGGCTTATTACCCGAAAGACCTGAGCGAAGTCGATGGCATTGCCCGGAAAGTGGCCCACGAGATCCGTAACCAGTACGTCATCGCCTACTCGCCATCGAACCCTGAGCTCGACGGCTCGTTTCGACGGATCCGCGTCGAGGTTCTCGGCCGGAAGAACCTGACGGTGCGAACGCGGTCAGGTTACTACGCCACTCCAAGCTTGTCAGCGACTTCTAGCACTTCGACTGCCCAACCTTCAGCTTCGGACTGAGATGCTTCAATTGCTCTGGCGTGCTACGCGTGGATATCGCCTGAGGCCCTGGGCTAGCCCGTACCTGAGATGGCGCGTGGAGACGTTTGAGGGAACTCCAGCGGGTGCGGTAGGTCCCCGAGAGTTTGCGCAGTTCCTGTGGCGGTGGCGGGGACGCATCTGGCGGTACCTGCGGTGGGCGAGCGCCATGCGCCGCTTTAGCTGGCCCCAGCAGCGCCGAGCGGAACGTTCAAAGCGTCAAGGTGACCTTTTGCAATGAACGTGGCCGGTCAGGATTCAGCCCCTTTTCCCGCGCCAGGTAGGCTGCCAGCAACTGCCCAGGGATGATGTACGGAATCGGCGTCAACAGGTCCTCGGGCATGCCCGGGCAAACAGGCACCGCTTCGGGCACCACGATGGCACGACGCCTGGCTGCGTAAGCCTCCCGGTGTCCCCGATCGGTGAAGACCAGTAGTTCAGCTTGCAAGGCCTCCAGCCGATCGAGAATCTCCTTTAAGGATCTCCAGACGGGCCCTGGAGAAGCATACAAAAAGACCGGAAACGAGGGCTCGACTAGGGCGATCGGCCCGTGAAGGAAATCCGCTGAAGAGAACCGCTCTGCCACGACGTAACAAGTCTCCATGAGTTTGAGCGCTAATTCGAACGCGTTAGCGTAGTTCAGCCCCCGCCCTACCACCACGCCGTACCGCATAAAGCGATACCGCTCGGCGCGCTCTGCGACTTCCGGTTCGGTTTCCAGGGCCTTGGCCGCCAGCTCCGGCAAACGCTGCAGATCACGCATGCGAATCCGAGCTCCCAGGGCGTGAGCGAGTAAGTAAAGCGCCAGCATCTGGCCGGTGTAAGTCTTGGTAGCGGCCACGCTGCGCTCCGGGCCGGCTTTTACCAGCAACAGATGATCCGGGATTTTGGCCAGGGAGCTACGAGCGCGGTTGGTAATTCCCAGGGTGGCCGCTCCCGCCTTGGCGGCCCACTCGAGTACGTAGTTGGTGTCCGTCGACTCCCCAGATTGCGAAATTCCGACAACGAGTGTATCTTTCAGGTCGAGCTTGGACCGGTATACCGTCAGAATTGACGGGGCAGCCAGCGAAACCGGGATCCCTGTGGAGACCTCCAGCAAGTACCTTCCGAACAACGCGGCGTTATCAGACGTTCCACGAGCCACGAGAATGATCAGCCGAGGGCGGCGTGTGGCAAAGCGTTTTTTGAGCTCTTGAACGACCGACTGTGCACTGGTCAGCGTGCGAGCGAGAGCTTGAGGCTGCTCGCGGATCTCCCTTAGCATCAGAGAATTCGTTCGCATCTCCCTAGCCCTTCACCATAGCCGATCCTCACCAACTGCCTGCAACTCGAATGGACGCCCTGCCTGACATCTCGTACCCACACCGATCACAAAGGCAGGTAGGTGCGCGTCTCGGTCCCTGTCAACAGGGCACCCCCGACCTTTTGGCTGGCTAGTGGCGGCCGAACAATCCAGGGCTTCAACACCACCATAGTGATCCCTCTGCGTTCCGTTCTGCTTTTGCGCCGGAAAAGCGGTCCTAATACGGGCACTTCGCTCAGTCCGGCAATCCCTGCCAAGCTCTCCGTTTGGGATTCCTCTACGAGCCCAGCCAGAATTGCCCATTCGCCCTCTCTCAGACGGACCGTGCCCTGAACGGTCCGGTTGGCGATCACAGGAATGCCATTGAGGGACAGGCCCGCCAGGAGCTTGTACTGGGCCTCCACCTCAAGGGTCACTTCGGTGGCGGAGTGCACGTAAGGAGTGAGCTTGAGCACGAACCCGAGCTCTTCGAAGCTGATGGTCGGCGGCGGGGCATAGACCGGTCCTTCCTTTTCTACCGGTCCAAAGTATCCCACGATCTGTACAGGATATTTATCCCCAACGTGCAAAGTCGCCGGCTGGCGGTGTGCGGCCCGGAGCAGAGAACGAATCAACGTCCGCCCACTCGTCTGGATCATGCTGGCAAATAGCTCAGCGTCGGTAACCCCCAATGCGAGCCAGCTCCGGCCCGCACCGAAGCTGAGCAGGCCGCTAATGCCGGAAGGGATCTGGGGAGTCGAGTTGTAAATGCGGCTCAGCCACACCACCGGCAGCGCCTCGGGCCACCTGACTCCATAGCGAGCCGTACGCGCTTCCAGCAGCTCCACCAACTCTACTTCCAGAACCACCTCACCCCGCTCCCCGAGCAACGATCGGAACAATTCTGCAGCAATCTCCACTTTGGAAACGCGGTCCCGGATCAAAACCATCTGCCGCTGAGTGTCGACCACAAGGCGACCAATCTCCATGACTTGCTGCACGGCTTGTGCCAACTCCTGGACTTCCTGGGTGGATATGGTGTCTGGGAGTGGGATCAGAACCGCTCCTACGGGCTCTAACTGCTGGCGCTTTTGCGGCGTGTCGTCAGCTACTAACACCAGGTGTTCGCTGACCGGGATCACGAACGTGGCCGTGGCTGCCTGTAAGGCTGTTAAGGCTTGGCGGTAGTCCGCATCACTGATCCGGAACCGCACGTCGCGCTTGCCTTGAAATTCGCTATCGAAAATGACCTCCAGGTCATATGCCCGGCAGATTTGTTCGTAAAGTTGCCTTGCATCGCCCCGCAAGTCCCAGCTTCGTCGAGTGTCCGCAGCCCGCAGGCGCACCGGGCTAGCCAGCCGGCTTGCTTCGACCCATTCCTCGGCCGTGATCCGGCCCAGGACACCGCCGATCCGTTCACCCTCACCGTCAGGCTGTTGCGAAGAACTCGCTCGGTCGATACCCAGGGTGGAGCTCAACGACGCAGCCACGGAGTCGACCTGCAATGCTGACAAAGCTCGCCTGCGCAACACCTGGCTACGAATCCACGCGTCCCGGTAGTTGGGGTTCTCGGCCGCAGCTTGGGCGTACAGCAGGTAGGCACGTACCCATTGCCCCTGGCGTTCGGCCAATCTGGCTTGCCGGTAGTACCTTCCGGGATCAGCCCAAACAAGGCTTACGGTGACACCGACCAGATGACAGCCAATGAGCCAGGCTCTGCGTCTCACTTCAAGTAGACGCCGGCCGGATTCAGTGCGTGGAATCCCTAGTTCAAGCCCCCGCTTCTAACGGGAACGCAGTAATGCCGGCCTTGCACCCGGCTAAAAACCAGCTGGGTCACGGCCGATGAAGGTGGAGGGGTGACATGTGGGTCCCGGGTAGCCCTAGACCTTTTTCGCCTCCAGTCCCCCAGACCATTGAAGAGCTCGGACTGCCCGAATCCCTCGTTACTGACCTCGTCCTCCGACGGCTGTTATTGGATGGCTATTCAACGCTCAGCAAACTGAGCGAGCGCCTGAAGCTCTCGCTCCCCATCGTGGACCAAATCTTTCGCCAGCTCCGCCAGCAGCAATTACTCGAAGTCAAGGGAATGGTCGGCAACGACTACACCTTCAGCTTGACCCAAACTGGCCGGCAGCTAGCTACGGAACGCTTTCAAATCTCGCACTATGCCGGACCCGCCCCTGTGTCCCTGCGCGATTATCACGTGGCTACGCGGGCCCAGGCAGCCCGGGTCAAGGTCGATCGGAAGGCATTACGATTAGCGTTTTCCGATCTTGTGCTCCCTGACCACTTGTTGGACCAGCTCGGTCCGGCCCTTATCTCACAAACCTCGCTCTTTCTGTACGGCCCTTCGGGCAACGGCAAAACCAGCATTGCCGAGCGCCTACTGCGGATTTACAAGGACGCCATCCTGATCCCCTACGCCGTGGAGGTGGACAACCAGATCATCTGCGTCTATGACCCGGTAGTTCACAAAGCTCTGGAAACTAGCGATCCGGACATCGATCCCCGCTGGGTCCTGTGCCACCGGCCATGCATCCTGGTCGGAGGTGAGCTTGTGCCCAGTATGATCGAGCTCCGGCTGGACGAAAGTTCGGGGATCTACGCAGCGCCGCTGCAAATGAAGGCCAACAACGGGATCTTCGTCATCGACGACTTCGGCAGGCAGCTGATGTCCCCGCGAGAGCTGCTGAACCGCTGGATCGTCCCGTTAGATCGTCGAGTGGATCACCTGACGCTGCGTTACGGAGTCAAGTTCGCTATCCCCTTCGAGGTGATGGTTGTATTCTCTACGAACCTCGACCCGCTCCAACTGGCCGACGAAGCGTTCTTGCGGCGGATTCCAAACAAGATCTTCATAGGGGAGATCGACGCCGCAATCTTCGATGAGATCTTCCAACGGATTCTCACCAGCCGGAAGCTGCCCGCCAGCCCTGATGCCGTGCCTTACTTGCGAGAGCTGTGTTTGCGATACAGTGGCCACTTGCGCGCGTGTTACCCGGGAGACATCTGCAGCATCATCCAGTCGATCGCCGTTTACGAGGGGTGCCCACCTGAAGTCACACGAAGCACACTGGAACGTGCTGCTGAGCTTTACTTCGCCCGCCCCTCACACGTTCCTTTGGCCGACGAATGCCGGCCCGCCGAAGCCAGCCGCCCTTTGCCCTACTAGCCTCTCCATCGCCGAGCAGCTTCCCTAGGTCAGTCCACGCAGAGAGCCGCTCGCTACCCGGCCAAGCTGGCCAGCTGAGCCTACCGCTGTGGGGGAACGTAATCAGGAGGGACGTCAGCACCTTCCCCAAAAAAGTATTGCTCCATCTGCCTCAGCAAGAACTCCTGAGCACGAGGGTCAGATAGATTCAACCGGTATTCGTTGACCAGGATTTTCATGTAGTCGACCCACATGCGCCAGGCTTCCTTAGACACGTGTTCGTAGATTCGCTGCCCCAGTGGGTGCCCATCAAAAGGCACCTCGTCCAACCCTGGCAGCTCTTTCTTCAGCTTTACGCAAAAGACCTTGCGGCCACCTTCGGGCATCTGCGACACGGTAAGCTAACTCCCTGCAATCAGTCCTCAACTCCAGGATACTGCAGGCTCAAACCTGCTGGTCCCTCACGCACCGGGAGCCTCGTCGTTTGCCGC
>JAUQPO010000012.1 GCA_030550335.1 Acidobacteriota bacterium | reverse complement strand
CCAGCGAGTCGAGAAAAGCGAAGTTCGGCCCGCCGGTAGAAAAGGCTGCCGTTCCGACAATCAGCTTCCACGCGCCGGCCTTACACAATTCGAGTGCACGCTCTACTGTTCGTATCCCTCCGCCTACGCGACAGCGTGCCTGCTGACACAGCCAGCGCACTATCGGATCGTTAGTTCCCTCGTCGCGGGCGGCATCTAGATCGATCACCTGGATTTCCGGGAAAGCTGCAAAACGGCGGAGCATCACGTCGGGGCTATCCGCTTCGAGGGCTTTGCGTTCGCCCTGCACGAGCTGCACAACTTTGCCACCCATCAAATCGATGCACGGGATGATCATGGTGCAGGCCTTACGGGTACGCCGTGCTTGTCGAGGAACTCTTTGAGGTCGGCTACGGTGTAACGGCCGTAGTGGAAGATTGAGGCCGCCAATGCGGCGTCGGCTTCACCCTCGGTGAGGACTTCGAGGAAATCCTCGGGCCTACCAGCGCCACCCGAGGCGATCACGGGAATGGTCACAGCGCGCGAGACAGCCCGCGTTAGCTCGATATCGAATCCGCCCTGGACCCCATCGGTGTCCATTGAGGTGAGCAGGATCTCGCCGGCGCCGAGTTGTTGTCCCCGCTGGGCCCATTCGATTGCGTCGATGCCTTCGTCGACGCGGCCTCCCTTGGTGTAAACGTGCCAGTGCCCGGGCCCGTGTCGTTTGGCATCAATGGCCAGCACGACGGCTTGAGACCCAAACGCCTGGCTGAGCTCGGTCAACAGCTCTGGGCGTCGCACCGCAGCGGTGTTGACGCTAACCTTGTCTGCTCCAGCCCAGAGGATTCTGCGTGCGTCTTCCACGGAACGGATGCCGCCGCCGACAGTCAATGGGATGAACACTTGCTGCGCGGTGCGGAACACCAAATCGACCATCGTTTGGCGCTCATCGCTCGAGGCAGTGATGTCCAAGAAGACCAGCTCGTCGGCGCACTGGTCGTTGTATCGCTGGGCCAGTTCCACAGGGTCGCCAGCATCCCGCAGATTGAGGAAGTTCACTCCCTTGACTACGCGCCCGCCGGTCACATCGAGGCAGGGGATGATCCGCTTGGCTAGCATCGGTCACAACTTCAGGAAATTCTCCAGGATCCGCAAGCCCAACGGACCCGATTTTTCTGGGTGAAATTGCACTCCAAAGACATTATCGCGTTCGAGCAACGCTGTGAAGGTGGCTCCATAGTGGCACACAGCGGTCGTAGCAGTCGTCACCGGTGCGTAGTAGCTGTGCGCGAAGTAGACAAACACCTGCGCGGGCAAGCCCGAGAGCAAGCGCGAGGGCCGCTGGACTTCCAGGACGTTCCACCCCATATGCGGCACCCGCACCCCTGCCGGGAGCCTCCGGACGGCCTCGGGAAACAAGCCGAAGCCTTGGGTGCCCGGTTCCTCTTCGCTTCCCGCGAACAAGGCGTGCAGACCCAGGCAGATGCCCAAAAACGGTATACCAGCGCGAATCCGCTCGAGCAACGCTGCCTGAACGCCAGCCTGGCTCAGGGCGCGCATCATGTGGCCGAAGTGCCCGACGCCCGGAAGGATGATCTTCTCCGCAGCCTGAAGCCCCTCAGCATCGCGCACCACTCGGTGATGAGCACCGAGGCGCGCCAGCGCGTTACACACCGACTGTAGATTGCCCGCGCCGTAATCGTACACCGCGATCATAACAGTCCTTTCGTCGATGGCAACAGGTCGCGCAGCCGCCTGTCCTTAGAGCATGCGTACCGCATGGCTCGGGCGAAGGCCTTGAAGATCGCTTCGAGCTGGTGGTGGCTTGACCGGCCGTAGACAATCTTGACGTGCACGTTGGCCCCAGCGTGTGTCGCGAAGCCGTGAAAGAAATCGGGCACAAGCTCGGTCTGCAGGTCTCCCACGGTTCGAGCGCGAATTTTGTCCGAGTACACCACGGCAGGCCGGCCACTTAAATCTACCGCCACTACGGCCAACGTTTCGTCCATAGGCATGACGAAATAGCCTGCTCGGTTAATGCCCCTGCGGTCACCGAGCGCTCGGTCAAACAACTGGCCGAGAACGATGCCCACGTCTTCAACCGTGTGGTGTTGGTCCACATCCAGATCGCCATGAGCTTCCAGTCTCAAATCGAAGCTACCGTGCCGGGCGAACAGCTCCAGCATGTGGTCCAGAAAGCGAATGCCAGTGCGGATCTGGTATCGGCCGCGGCCTTCGATAACCAATGCCCCCCGGATCTGGGTCTCTGTGGTCATCCTTTCGACGGAAGCTCGCCTCATGCTGGCAAGATCCTTGGTAGGTCGTTGATCGAGTCAAGCACGGCGATCGCGCCTTCGTGGTGGAACTGGCGGATCAACTCGTCCCGGCGTGGGTTCGAAGGGGCGGCAATGCCCACGAAGGGGATGCCGGCCATCCGGCTGCACCTGGCGTCGTCAACCGTATCACCGAGATACCAGAGATGGCGTCCAGGCCAAGCCTCCGAGAGCTTAAATAACCCTTCTGGATCGGGTTTCCCTCGACTGACGTCTTCTGCACAGACAATGGGGTGGAAGACGAGGTGCGGCACGAAGCGCTCGAGGGTGATTGCAAGCTCTTTCCGGATTCTCCCAGTAAAGATCGAGAGGCGGTACTGGCGTTGCAGGCTTTCCAGCAGGCCGGGCTTCGGTAGCCACCGCTCCCGCTCGATTAGGCCTCCTTTGCCGTTCCCGCCGCTACCCAGGAAAAATTCCTGGAACTTGGCGACGACGGTCTCATAGTCGACCTCTACGCCCAGGTCCAAGGCGATTTGGCGCGATAGCGCCCAATCGTTGTTCCATCCGCCGCGGTTTTTGTATTCCTGGATCAGTGCGTTCGAAATGCGTCGGCCGGTGAAATATTCCACGGTTCGTTGAATCGCGGCGCGATACGAGTCGGTCACGTCGACGAGTACACCGTCCATGTCGAAGACCAGCACGTCAGGTCGGACAACGGGCAGGCTCATGACCAGACCTCGTCCAATGCTGCGATGAAACGCTCCACTTGATCCGGGGTACCGACGGTGACTCGCACGCAGCCAGGTAATTCGTAACTGCGATCGCGCACCAGTACACCCCGTCGTCGCATCGCCTCGCAGAAGAGCCTGGTGCGGTCACCGACCTGGATAAGGACAAAGTTCGCCTGGCTGGGGAAAAACCGAATGCCGCGCTCCGTGAGGGCCTGGCAGAGTTTTTCCCGGGCACTTTTGACCTGTCGGGCGTACTCTTCCACGTAGCCGGGCTCTTCGAGGAGAACTTCTGCTGCGAGCACGGCGAATCCGTTCACGCTATACGGTGATTGGGCTTTGCGCAGCCACGCGGTATTGGAGCTCCGCGAGAACAGGCAACCGAGCCGGAGGCTGGCCAGCCCGTAGGCTTTGGAGAACGTCCGGCTGACGAACAGGTTCGGAAACTCGTAGATGAGCGGTAAGGCGGTGATGCCGGAGAACTCGTAATAGGCTTCGTCAACGAGGATGGCGGTTTGCGGTGCAGCTGTCAGCAAGGCCCGCAACTGGTCCAACGGGATGGTAGTTCCGGTGGGGTTGTTCGGGTTCGCAAGTAGCACTAGCCGAGTCTGCCATGCTAGGGCTTGGAGCAATTCCTCCATCGGGAAAGACAGGTCAGTCGCATGGTAAGGGATTTCAACGAGCTGGGCGCCGGCCAGCTGGGCGTAGAAGCGGTACATGGCGTAAGAAGGGCGCAGCACGATGACCCGATCACCAGCGTTGACGTAGGTATTAACCAGCAGCTGGATTGCCTCGTCCGTCCCGTTCGTCAGCACCAGCTCGTTCTCGTGCACCCCGAAGTGCCGTGCAAGTTTGGGCCGGATCTGCTCGTACTCCGGGTAGACTGCCAGGTGTTCCGCATCCAGACGGGCGCGTATCTTTTCCAGGAGCCAGCTCGGAATCCCAACCGTATTCTCGTTGAAGTCCAAGCGTAAGTTGCCGGCTCTTCCGGAAGTCGGGGGCGAGTAGGCCACCATGTCGATGACGGCTTGGCGGGGACGGGGACCAACCGCCGCGCCGCCTTGCGAAGGGACAGGCTGCTGAACTCCGCTCATTTCTTTTTCGCACCAGTGTCCAATCGGACTTCGACACTACGGGCGTGGGCCTCCAGCCCTTCAGCACGAGCCAAAGTGGTGATAGCAGGTGCCAGCTTCGATAAAGCCCCCATCGTCAGCTGCTGGGTGGCTATGACCTTGACAAAGTCCGCTGCTGAAAGCCCACCGCGCAAGCGTGCAACTCCGGAGGTCGGCAGAACGTGATTCGGACCGGAAGCGTAGTCGCCAGCTGCTTCGGGGCTGGCTGGGCCGATGAAGACGCTGCCAGCGTGCTGCACGAGCTTCAACAAGCGCGGCTCCGGGATGCTCAAGTGCTCTGGGGCGAAGCGGTTTGCGAACTCCAAGGCTTCCTCTAGCGATCGGACCAGAACGATTGCGCTGTTCTTCTTCAGTGCTCGCCGAGCGATTGGTGCCGTGGGCAGGTCTTGGAGCTGGCGCTCGATTTCTTCGGCAACGGCTCGGGCCAAGGGGCGTGAAGGGGTCAATAGAATCGCCGAGGCTTCAGGATCGTGCTCGGCTTGAGCAAGCATGTCCGCCGCAATCCATCGCGGGTTGCCGTCAGCAGCCACAATGACGATCTCAGTAGGGCCGGCGATGAAGTCGATGCCGACCTCGCCCGCCAGCAATCGCTTGGCTGCGGTCACGTAGATGTTGCCCGGGCCGACGATGCGGTCGGCTTTGGGAATAGTCCGCGTGCCGTAGGCGAACGCCGCGATGGCGTGGGCTCCGCCGATTTGGAACACTTGGTTGACCTTGAGGGTGGCGGCCACGCCCAGGACTACATCGGTGGGGCGCGGACAGGTAACGCAAATGTTGCGTACGCCCGCCACCTGTGCGGGAATCACAGTCATGAGCAGCGTCGACGGGAGCGGGTAACGCCCTCCTGGAATGTAGGCAGCGACCGTATCGAGCGGCCGGACGATCTGGCCTACCTTCAACCCAGGGCTCAATGTGACTGACTTCTCACTGGGCAACTGCAACCGCGCAAAGGCGCGGATGTTCTGAGCAGCTTGCTTGATCGCCGAGCGGAGCTCGGGGCTCAAGCGGCGCTGGGCCGCTTGAAGCCGTTCCTCGGGCACTTTCAGGCTGTTGCCCTCAAGCCCGTCGAAAACACGAGCGTAGTTCAACACGGCTCGGTCACCGCGGGTGCGCACAGCGTAGAGAATAGGCCGCACGACCTTTTCTGCTTCGATCAGCCGTAACTGGCGGTGGCGCAGGAGTTGTTCGGCCTCGCTGCTGTTGATGATCGGAACCATCGTGGCTGCTCCTGCTCCTACGGATTACAGAACCACCTTGTTCAATGGGTACTCGACAATGTCCTCCGCGCCCGCTTCTTTCAGCAACGGAATCAGGTCACGAACCACGCTCTCGTCCAGGACCGTGTTGACGGCTACCCAGTTCTCGTCCGAGAGGTTCGAGATGGTGGGCTTTTTCATGGCGGGTAACACCGCCAGCACCCGATCGAGGTTACGCTTTTCGACGTTCATCATCAGGCCCACCTTGCTCAAACCATTCAACGCCCCTTCCAGCAGCGTTTTCAGGGCAAGCAGTTTCCGGCGTTTCCACGGATCTTCCCAAGCCTGGACGTTGGCGATCAATTGCGTGTTGGACTCAAGCACGGTGTCGACAATCCGGAGCTTGTTGGCTCGGAGCGAAGAGCCCGTCTCGGTCACTTCGACGATGGCATCTGCGAGCACCGGGGGCTTGACCTCTGTAGCTCCCCAACTGAACTCCACCTTGGCGTTGACGCCGTGCTGGGCCAGGTAGCGTTTGGTCGTGTTGACCAGTTCGGTGGCGATGATCTTGCCTTCCAAATCTTTAACCGACTGCACGGGCGAGTCTTCAGGTACGGCCAGCACCCAGCGTACTTTTCCAAAGCTTTGCTTGGCGTAGATCAGGTTGGCCACCGTGACAACATTGGCGTTACACTCGACCACCCAATCGTAACCAGTCAAACCCGCGTCCAGGACTCGGTCCTCCACATAACGGGCCATTTCCTGCGCCCGGATGAGCATGCATTCGATTTCCGGGTCATCGATGGCAGGAAAGTAGGAGCGGCTAGCCACGGTGATGCGGTAACCAGCGCGACGGAACAGGTCGATGGTGGCATCCTGCAAACTTCCCTTTGGGATCCCGAGCTTGAGTTTGTTCATTCCTTCCCTCCATAGACTTGCTCTGGGTCGAAGGTTCTGGATTCAACCGTGGTCCAGGATCCGTCTTGGAGAGCGCGGAAAAAGCAGCTCCGGTAGCCTTCATGACAGACACCAGGACCTGAGGCTTCCACACGGATCAACAGGGCGTCCTGGTCACAGTCAGTGCGGATTTCCTTAACGCGGAGCCGGTGGCCAGACGTTTCCCCTTTCGTCCAGAGTTGTCGGCGGGAGCGGCTGTAAAACGTGGCGTAGCCAGTTTCGAGAGTCTTGCGGAAGGCTTCCTCGTTCATGAAGCCCACCATCAGGACTTCGCCGCTCTGCCAATCCTGGATGATGGCGGGTACCAGACCATCGAGTTTGTCAAAGTTCAGTTGCATGGCCGCCTTGTTACAGGAAAAAGCCCGCCGTGTTCAGCGGCGGGCTGCTTGGTAACCGGATGTTTGAGGTAGAGCTTACAAAGCGGCCCGTCGCCACTTGAGGTGCCCGGAGTGGTGTCGGAAGGTGTGTGCGACGGACCGGACCTGCATCCCTTGGAATTATAACAAACCCGCCTGTCCGGCCGCGTCGCGCCTGCCCAGCCGAAGGCCAGACTTCAAAACTTCGGGCCGAGCTGCTACCCTGGGTAGCCTGGCCCCGCAAATCCCGGATTAAAACCTGAACTTCAGTGCCAATTGGATGACCCGGGGTGGGCCTGCCGAAAGAATCTTTGCAAAGTTAGCCGAAGAGCGGTTCATGTTCGGGTTGCCCAAGTTCACCGTGTTGAACAGATTGAAGAACTCAGCACGAAACTGCAGCTGATGCGATTCGGTCACAGCGATGTTCTTAAAGAGCCCGAAGGTCACGTCGACCTGACCCGGCCCAGGGATAATGTTCCGCCCGGCGTTCCCGAAAGTGCCTGGTGCGTTGAGAACGAATGCGTCCGGGTTGAACCACCGCGCCATTTTTTCGTCCTTGGTCCGGTCATTCGGCAGACGCCAGTCGCCGACGACGTCAGCCCGGTCCTGGTTGACTCCCGAGCCTGATCGATCCTGACCCGAAACGACCGTCAGCCACTGGCCGCTTTCCACCGTGATGATGCCATTGACCTCCCAATCGCCGAGCACACGTCTGACCACCGGGTGCCGGTTCCGCAAGCGAGGCAGCTGCCAGATGTAGGAAGCCACGAACCGGTGAGTGATGTCGAAGTCCGAGTGCGCTTTTTCTGCAGCGATGTTCCATGGATTGGCCGGGGCGTCTCCGTCGCTCGAGGCGTCGTCGAGCAGCTTGCCGAAGGTGTAGTTGGCCAGGATGGTGAAACCGTACGTCAGGCGCTTGTTTAGGGTCACCTGGAGGGCGTGATAGGTAGAGTTGCCTTGTGAGCTCATGTCAGTGATGGGGCCGAATGTCGGATACAGGGGGCGCCGCTGATTCAGGTTTCCCGGACGCCCGTAGATACCCGGGTTCAGCTCATTCTGCATGTACAGGTGATTACCCTTGCTGCCCACATAAGCGATGGTGGCCACGTAGCTGCTAGCGAGTTGTTGCTGAATGTTGAAATTCCACTGCTGGACGACTGCATTGCGGAAATCGACGTTCCATTGGGTGATCTCCATCGGAAGCGTCCACCGGTAGCGGGTGGCTTCGTCGGCTGTTCGCGGCGGTCGGAAGGGGTAAGGGTTACCCGTCTCGCTGTAGGGGTTGTCGAGCCCTTGGGGCGGATTGTCGATTGTCAGCTTAAGCGAGAATGGCTGGTTCGTGGAAATCTGGTTGTGGGCCTGTTGCCGGATTTTGGCGTAAAAGATGCCATAGCCGCCGCGCAGTGCTGTGCGACCGTTTCCGAACAGATCGTACGCGAAGCCAAACCGTGGTCCGAGGTTCGCCCACCGGTTGGGGACCATCGCTCGGGGGATGCCCGGATCGCCCGCGAAGGCCACTCCGGAAGGGGCTGAGGGGAAACGTTGCGACTGGAAGCCCAAGCGCACTTGAGAGAACTTGTCGGTTAGGTCGATGAACGGCAAGTAGGGTTCCCAGCGGATCCCCAAGTTCAGTGTGAGGCGCCGGGTGGCTTTCCAGTCATCCTGCAGGAACAACGCTGGTTCCCACGTCCGTGGGCGGTTGCTGTCTTCGGCGATTTGCTGGATTTGAGTGGGCCTGCCTAGCAAGAAGTCGGCTGCGGCGTCACCCGTAAAGTTATTCCGAAAGCGGACGTAGGGATCGCAACGGAACAGCTCCTGGAGGTCGAGCATCGAACGCCGCAACTCACCGCCCAGCCGCAGGAAGTGGCGTCCACGATTGAGCGCTAGGGTGTTGGCGAAAGCGTAGTTTTGGCGGAAGTGATTCAGGGGGAACCGGGAGAAGGCGTTGAAGTACCCATCGACCAGCGTGTCATGGGCTGCCGGGTAGTTTCCTTCCGTGGCGCGAGTGAACTTGGCACCAAGGTCCATCCAGGTCAGGTTCTGCGGCACAATCGGGATTTGACGCCGATCGATATCCGCAAAGGTGAACGTGAACGTGTTCAGCAAAACCGGAGTGATGACGTACGTGTCGCTCAACACTAAGTTCCAGTTGATGTACTCGATGTCTGCGAGAAAGCCCGGTACGTTTCCAGCGGCTTGCTTGGTGTCGTTCCAGTTGTAGAGGAGGCGGCCGTAGTACCGGTGGCGGTCACTGACATTGTGATCGACTTTCGCGATGAACTGCTCGTCGTCCACCGCTTGTTGACTTGCGAAGGAGTACAGGTTCGTACCGCGATTGGGCAGGGGGATGAAAACCTCTAGGAACCGGAGCGAGGCCGGGTGCAATCGGCTCTTAGGAATGATATTGCCGGGAAAGTTGCCGCCCGCTGGGTCCTTCAGGACCTTGCCGAGAGCACTGAAATCGCCCTGACGCTGTGCGCTTGTCAGCACGGTCGCTGTGACGGCACCGGGAGCGCTACGTTCGCGCGTGCCCTGGTAGGAGGTGAAGAAGAATAGCCGGTTTTTCAGAATGGGACCTCCCAGCGTGCCCCCATATTGGTGACGCTTGAAGGGCGGTACGTCCACGGCGAAAAAGTTTCTAGCATTGAGCTTCTCATTCCGTAGGAACTCGAAGAGGCTCCCGTGGAACTCGTTTGTGCCAGACTTGGTGACGGCGCTCATTATGATGCCCGCGTTTCTTCCTCGATCCGCTGAATAAGCATTGGTTTGGATGCTGAACTCCTGCAAGGCGTCCGGGTTGGGGAATGCGGCGGGGCTGTTGAAGTAGGGATCGTGATTATCCCCGCCATCGAGCGTATAGTTGTTGGCATTGGTTCGGGCGCCATTGATCGAAACCGAAGGGTTTTGTTGCTGTCCCCGATCCGTGCGCCGACCGACTCCTGCCACTAAGTATTGGAGCTCGATAGCGTTGCGCCCGTTCAACGGGAGCGAGACAATGCGTTCCGCGTCGACGACTTCTTTCAATGTGCCCTCGCGAGTTTCCACTTGGGCGATCGCAGCTTGTACGGTAATGCTTTCGGTGACCGCCCCGATCTCCAATTGGAAATCTACCCGTCGGTTCTCATCCACTTGCACACGTATGTTTTGTTGGGAGGTCGTTTTGAAGCCTTCCGCTTCCACCGTCACCGTGTAGACGCCTACAGGGAGTTGGGAAACCACGAAGCTCCCAGTTTCATCCGTCGTGGTCTGTCGCTCCAGGCCGGTTTGGATGTTTCGGACAGTCACCCGGGCGCCAGGAACTACCGCTCCGCTCGCATCTGTCACCGTGCCGAAGAAGGTGGCTGTCCCTTGTGCCCACACGATGGCTACCAGCAGCAAGGAGAACGACCAGACAAATAGCCGAGCCAACGTCATGCCTCGGGTCATCTCTGCCTCCTCAGGGACCCTTGCCCCCGGAAGGTCGGCTCGATCCGGATCGGTTGCATGCAGCCGCAGTGTCTTGTCGCGTGGGCGGGTTCGGAAAGCGCAGCCGCAAGCTCTAGCCCCTTTTTCCCGTCCTGCCCTCCGGGTATCCCTCTGTGCCCCCGAGTATACCAGAGGACTGGCTTAAGTGAGTCGCAATTCAGCTAGGAGTGATTGGTTGGTCCGGTAGACCCTTTTGGCGAAGGGCAAACCTTGGAGCGGCGGAACGGCGAAATCAGATCAGTCGACTGTGCGTGAGCTAGGGGTGCATCCAGCTAGGGCAGGCAAATTCGCCGTCGCTTCACAAAACGATCCTTCGCAAGGCGTGTGGCTGATCCAAGAAAGCTACCCGCGCGGCCAACCCGCTCTCATTCGCGTCGATCATCCGATCTTGGCATAGCCTAGAGTGACTGGCCGATTGGTTTCGTGTCACGATGAAAAAGCCGTGACGCAATTTACGGATCCGCATGTCGAAGGCCAGATTGCTGAGTGGCGGTCCTGGGTAGAACGCCATAGGAGTCTCACGAGCACACCGACAGAGCAATTAGAAGCCAACTTGCGTGAGCGTATCCAGGAGTTAGCCCGATCAGGATTGGAGCCGGAGGAGGCCTTTGCTATAGCTGTAAGGCGCCTGGCGCAGCTTGATCCGGCTACGGCTCGCTTCGCTAGCCAGCATTGGGCCCGATGGTGCGAGCTCTCCCCGGCTCGGCCAGTGACTGAGCAAGGTCGTCGCGTTGAGCCTTCCAGGGAGATCTTCGTGGCGCTCGGGCTGGCTGCGGGGGCAGGCTTGGCAGTCCAAGCTCCACGGCTGTTCGGGTTACACTTCGACACACACCCCGGGTTCTATTTGCGGAACGCCAGTCTGTTTGTGCTGCCTTTCCTGGCAGCCTATCTGTTCTGGAAACGCAAACCCACTCGCGTCGTTAGGGCCGGGTTGGCAGGAGCTTTCTTGCTCGCTGCGGTCTTTGCGAACCTGTACCCATTCCATTCACGAAGCGATACTCAGATCCTGACGGCCCTACATCTCCCCATAGCGCTATGGCTGGTACTAGGTTGGGCGTACGTGGGCGGGCGCTGGCGGGGGAATGGCGGGCGCATGGATTTCGTGCGGTTCTCTGGCGAGCTAGCGATCTACTACGTACTGCTGGCTTTGGGGGGTGGGGTGCTGACCGCCCTTACTGTGAATTTGTTCGGGGCGATCGGGCATGATGCCAGGTGGCTGGCCGAAGATTGGGTGATCCCAAGCGGTGCAGCAGGCGCGGTCATTGTCAGTTGCTGGCTTGTAGAGACCAAGCGTCAAGTCACTGGACATGTGGCTCCCTTGCTGACTCGCGTATTCACTCCGCTGCTGGCCGTGTTCTTGATGGCTCTTTTGGGGACGATGGCTTGGACCTGGAGCGGCGTCACTCTGAAGCGTGAGGTGCTGATCCTCCTCGATGTGTTGCTGGCTATCGTGGTGGCTCTGCTACTATACGGCGCTTCGGCGCGGGAACCGGACGCACCGCCCGGCTGGTTCGATCGCATGCAATTGGTGTTGGTCTTCAGTGCTCTCGCTGTGGACTTCCTCGCTCTAGTGGCCATAGCCAACCGGGTATCTGAGTTCGGCCTCAGCCCGAACCGCGTCGCGGCATTGGGCGAAAACCTGGTTTTGTTAGGCCATCTGGTGGGGGGCGCGTGGTTTGGCGGGCGATTCGTGTTGGGCCGTGATTCGTTCGGAGCAGCGGAACGATGGCACCTGGCGTACTTGCCTGTCTATGCGGGCTGGGCAGGCGCGGTGGTCGTGCTATTCCCGCCTGTGTTCGGGTACCGCTAGATAAGGCTTACGAGAGCGGTCACTCAAAGGAAAGAGGACCTCAGCCAGCGAGTGCCTGCTCGAGATCAGCGATCACGTCCTCGATCGCCTCGATCCCGACTGAGATCCGCACCAGGTTATCTCGGATGCCCATGCGCTCCCGCTGTTTTGGTGGAACGTCCCGGTGAGAGCTCATGGCTGGGTACAGCACCATGGTGTGGACGTCGCCCAGCGACGTGGCCTTGACGATCAACTTCAAGCGATTCAGGAAGGCGAAGACTTCATCACGGCCAGCATCTTTCAACTCGAAGCTCACCATGGCGCCGTACAACCCGTTTGGCAAAAGCCGCTGGATCGTCTCGCGGTCGGGATGCTCGGGCAAGCCCGGAAAGTAGACCCGCTCCACGCGAGGGTGGTGACGGAGCCAATCGGCCAGCTGCCTAGCGTTTTCGCATTGGCGCTCGACGCGCAGCGGCAGGGTCTTGATTCCTCGCATGGTGAGGTAGGCGTCAAACGGCCCTAGCACTGGACCACAAGTCCGCTCCAGTACAGTCAGATTGGCTGCGTGTGCCTCGTCGCACAGAACAATCCCGCCGAGGACATCGCCATGCCCGGCCAGGTATTTGGTGGCGCTATGGACCACAATGGGCACGCCCAACTCGAACGGGCGCACGAGTATAGGGGTGGCGAACGTGTTGTCCACGATGACCACGGTGCCGGCGGTTTTGGCAAGCTCGGCAATCCGGTCGATTGGGGCCACACGGAGCAACGGGTTCGATATCGTCTCAAGCAGCACCACTGAAGGGCGGAACTCTTCGAGTGCCGCAGCGACCTGTGTCAGATCGCAAGCGTTCACATACCGGGTCTCCACTCCGAAAGGCGCCAGTACGTTGTCGAGCAACTTAAACGTGGCACCATAGAGCGCGTCCGATGCCAGCACGCGTTTAGGGCGGTCCACCAGGGCGAGTTGGAGTGCGACCTCAAGAGCGAGCATTCCAGAGGCACAAGCCAGAGCTCGGTGCGCTCCCTCCAATGTAGACACCAGCTCTTCCAGTGCTGCCCGAGTGGGGTTGCCGTACCGCGAATAACAGTAGCCCCTGACCTCGTCAGCGAACACCCGATCCAGCTCGCCGATGTCCTCGTAAAAGAAGCTGGCAGCGGCGTAGATGGGTGTGGTGACCGGAATGTGGGGACCGAGCTTACGCCGGTCGCCAGCATGTACTGCCAGAGTCGCCAGCTTCACCGCTTACACCCTCTTCCAGCGGGTTCCTTCCCGCGTGTCTTCCAGTATGACGCCGCGCTGCCGCAGGTATTCGCGGATCTCGTCCGCACGGGCAAAGTCCCGGCGCTTGCGGGCTTCAGCGCGTTCGGCCACTAACCGCTCGATTTCCTCGTCCGAGAGGTCACTCGGGACCGCGGAAGGCTTCAGAACGTCGAAGATGCGATCGAAACGTTCCATCAGATCCAGCGCCGCCATCAGGTTTTCTTGACGGAAGACGCCCGCGTCCATGGCGGCGTTGGCGTCGCGGATGTAAGAGAAGATCGCGGCCAGGGCCTCGGCAGTGTTTAAGTCGTCATCCATCGCCTCTTCAAATTGCCGTAAGGCCTCCTCGGTTCGGACCTGGATCGTTTCATTGAGTCCTGGTGCGAAGCGCTCTGTTTGGAGCCGGAGGTGAAAATTGCGGAGCCGCTCGATCGCTGAAGAAGCCGAGCGCAGGGCTTCGAACGTGAAGTTCAGTTTTCTGCGGTAGGGGACCGAAGCCAACAGATAGCGCACAGCCTCCGGACGATGGCCTCGGGCGAGCAGATCTCGCAGCGTAAAGAAGTTCCCAAGCGACTTGGACATTTTTTGGTTCTCAACTAGCAGATGCTCGGCGTGAAGCCAGTAGCGAACGAAGGGCTTGCCTGTGAGCGCCTCCGACTGGGCGATTTCGTTCTCATGGTGCGGAAAGATCAGGTCAACGCCGCCGGTATGGATATCCAGGGTGGGGCCGAGGTATTTCATGGCCATGACGGAGCATTCGATATGCCAACCCGGCCTGCCCGGACCCAGTGGGCCATCCCAATATGGTTCGTCATCTTTTCTGGCTTTCCACAGAACGAAGTCTCGCGCGTTCTCTTTGTCGTACTCGTCTACGTCGATGCGGGCGCCGACTATCTGTCCGCTGAAGTCGGTATGGGAAAGCTTGCCGTAACCGGGAAAAGCTGCGATGCGGAAGTAAGTGGAACCCTCGCTCTGGTAAGTGTATCCCTTTTTGCCTAATTCCACGATTGCCTCGATCATGTCCGGAATGTGGTCGGTGGCTCGGACCAGGAACTCGGGGCGCTCTAACCGCATCGTGGCCGCATCTTCCAGGAAGGCTTGCTCGTAGACTGCTGTGTACTCTCGCAGTGACTTGCCCTGAGCGAGGGCGTTTCGGATGATCTTGTCGTCGATGTCGGTGATGTTCATGACGTGGCGGAGCTCGTAGCCGCGGTAGCGCAGCCACCGACGGAGGATGTCCTGAAAGGTGAAGGTCCGCAGGTTTCCGATATGGACGTAGTCGTAAACGGTAGGACCGCAGGTATACATGCGGACGATGCGGTCCTCGAGGGGTTCGAAGGTTTCGAGCTGCTGAGTGAGGGTGTTATAAAAGCGCAGTGCCATCGCAGGTTGCTGCTCTCCATGTTAACAAGCGCCCGGTCGTCGGCCGCTCAGCAGGTTCTTTCGAGTAGCTGGGCGCTCGGTCATTCATCGATCCGCAACAGCCACCGTACAGCGTTGCGGATTAGCCGTTGCATCATCGGATGCTCGAGGGCTTCGCGTGTATGGCCGGGCGAGAGATACACGAAGCGGCCTTTGCCCAACTGACGCCACCAGCCACCCACCGCCGCGCGATTATCCGGGGCAATCGTTCGTAGCAGGACGAACCGCTCGTCCAGGTAGTAGTTGACGAAATGGTGCTCGTCGAAAACTTCGAAGTCCTCCACACCCTGAGTCACTGGGTGGTGGTGATCTTCGACTCGAACCGTGAACCGGTATGGCGCTGGGTGCCCGCCGTAGTCTCCACCGAGCAGTTTGTAGTAGAGGCCGCCGGGCGGGTAAAGACCGTGGGCGTTGTGTAAAGCTAGGAATCCGCCTCCTTCGTGGACGAAGTCCCAAATGGCTTGCTGCTGCTCGTCGGTCATCCACTTGACGTGCGGTTTGTCATAGCCCTGGGGCCAGATCATGCCATCGCGAAAGATGATTAGCAGATGGTGCTCGCTCAAAGATTGGCGGTTGAGTTCAGTAACCGCAGTGATGAACGTCGTGGGGATGTTCTCGCGGACGAGCGCTTGGATCAAGCCGTCGCGGATGTAGACGGGGCTATGGTAGCGGTCGCCGATCAGGGCGAGGGCGCGAGGGCGGTGGGCAGTCCGGTATGGAGCGTCGGTGTCCTGGCTGGGCAGGGGAAGTGCCAGCAGGCTGGCGAACAACAGGGCTCTGGCGGTCATGGCACGAATTCTACAATGGGTGGTTCCCATGTCTGTGGAGTTTCGGTTCGAGATCGAGGCGGTTTGCCCACAGACCGGCGCGCGGGCTGGCCGTTTGTACACGCCGCACGGGATCGTGGAGACCCCAGTGTTCATGCCAGTCGGCACACACGGCGCTGTCAAGTCGTTGCGGCAGCAGGAATTGCTGGAAGAGCTGGGTTCGAAGATTTTACTGGCGAATACTTACCATCTGTACCTGCGGCCTGGTCACGAGGTCATCGCCCGGCTCGGAGGCATACACCGCTTTGTCGGATGGCCACGCACAATCTTGACCGACTCCGGGGGATTCCAAGTGTTCAGCCTGTGCGACTTCCGCCGTGTTTCCGACGAAGGAGTGCTGTTTCGTTCCCATATCGATGGCGAAGCGCATTTGTTCACCCCGGAGCGAGCGTTGGAAGTGCAACTGGCTTTGGGCAGCGACATCATGATGGTGCTAGACGAGTGCGTGGGCTATCCGGCAGAGCGCGCTGCCGTCACGGCAGCGATGGAACGGACCATCGCCTGGGCACACCGCTCCTTCGCGCTTTTTCGCGAGCGCCAAGCTCGTGGGCAAGCCGCTGGCAGGGCGCTATTCGCTATTGTCCAGGGCGGCATGGAGGCAGCCTTGCGCCGCCAGTGCGCTGAACGGTTACTGGTACTGGAGGCTGATGGCTATGCCATTGGCGGTTTATCGGTCGGCGAGCCCCGGGCATTGAGCTTGGAGATGGTTGAGGCCACGGTGGAGCTGTTGCCACGGGACCGCCCTCGGTACGTCATGGGCGTGGGCTTGCCGGAAGAGCTCGCGGAGTATGTGGCTCGTGGGGTGGATATGATGGACTGCGTCATCCCGTCGCGAAACGCGCGTAACGGCTGCCTGTTCACGCGGAGCGGTCGGGTGCTGATCAAGCAGGCTCAGTACCGGGATGACCCCAGGCCGATTGACCCGGAATGCACCTGCTCGACTTGCCGGACTTATTCGCGGGCGTTTCTGCGACACCTGTTTCTGGCAGGCGAGACGTTGTATGGTACCCTGGCTACCGTACACAACCTCCGCTGCTACCTTGACATCATGCGCCAGATCAGGCAGGCTATTTTGCTAGGGACCTTTGGCGATTACCTGAAGGCTCTGCGAGCCCGGCTGGCAGTCCAGCAGCCAGATGACGATTCCGAAACCCGGCAACCGGGGACTGCCACCCAGGTATAAATGAGGTATTGAGGTTCCACTAGTGCCGATCGCATGCTTCATCCTGCTTCTCCAAGCTGAGCGGCCAGCGAACCCGCTCATCGGCTTTTTGCCGATCCTGCTCATCTTCGCAATCTTCTATTTCCTTCTATTCCTACCGATGCAGCGACAACGTAAACGTCAGCAGAAGATGTTGCAGGAGCTCAAGAGCGGCGACCACGTGCTGACGACGGGTGGGCTGATCGGTACGATCGTTCGCTTGGAAGGTGACCGCCTAGTTTTGCGGACCAAACCGGACAACGTGCGCTTGGAGATCGCCCGCCATGCTGTGGCGGCGGTGCTGGGCTCGGAGCAGCAGTGAATCGCCAGGTTGCCGAATGCCGTAATCGGACGCTCCTATGGGTCGCAACCTTCGTGCCAAAGCCATTTTGATTGGATTGGTGACGGTCGTTTGCCTGTATGGCTTGTTCGGCCTGCCGACTTCTCTGCGCCAAGCCCAAGAAAACTTTCAGAAAGCGATCCGGCTGGGCTTGGACTTGCGCGGCGGCAGCTACCTGGTGTTGCAAATCCAGGTACAGGATGCATTCAAAGCGGAGGCTGATCGGATCATCGACCAGTTAAAGGACGATCTGGCCAAGGCCAACATACCTTACCAGGCCATCGATCGCAACGATCCACAGTCGATCGACCAAGCCGAGCAGATTCAAATCAACATTCGGGGCGTGCCTGTCGAGCACACTGCCGAGCTGCGGAATCTGGTCAACGAGCGCTTCCCGGATTGGGTGCTCAGCGCAGTTTCATCGACGGATTACAAGCTCACTATCCGGCCGACGGCGGCTTTGGCCTTGCGTCGAGACACACTGGATCGAGCGATCCGCACTATCGAGAACCGGATCAATGCTTTGGGTTTGACCGAATCGACAGTCCAACAACGCGGCCGGGCGGATGCCGAAGCTGAGGTGGTGGTCCAAATGCCCGGGGTCGATGACCCGGCCCGCGTGAAGGCGTTGTTGCAGACGACGGCGGTACTGGAAATCGTAGAAGTCAAGGATGGCCCGTTCCGGAGCCGTGAGGAGGCTCTGGCAAAACACGGCGGTGTACTACCGTTAAACACGCGGCTGGTGCCAGAAGTCCAACGACCTGGCCAAACGGAGCGCAACTGGTGGTTGTTGAGTCGTAGCGCGGTGATCACCGGCCGGGACATTCGGAACGCTCGCCCGGCCCGTGACGAGTTCGGTAAGTGGGAAACCGACTTCACGTTATCGCAGGACGCCGCGCGGCGGTTTGCACGCTTTACGGGAGCTAACATTGGCAACCGGTTGGCGATCGTCCTGGACGGGCAAGTCCGGAGCGCTCCAGTGATCCAGGATCGCATCGAGGATCGGGGCAGGATCACAGGGGCGACCAGCGAGCAGGAAGCGACGGATCTGGCGATCGTTCTGCGCGCGGGGTCCTTGCCAGCTGGCATACGCTACCTGGAGGAACGGACAGTGGGCCCCTCGTTGGGTGCGGACTCGATCCGGCAAGGGTTCACGGCCGGTATTTTGGGGTTGGTGGCGGTGGTGGTTTGTATGCTCCTGTACTACAAGAAAGCCGGTCTGAACGCGACGGCTGCCCTTGCCCTGAACGCGTTGATTCTGCTAGCGGTTCTCAGCTATTTCGGGGCTGTGCTCACCTTGCCCGGCATCGCCGGCATTATTTTGACGGTCGGTATGGCCGTCGATAGCAACGTGTTAATCTTTGAGAGAATAAAAGAGGAACTGCGAGCGGGCAAGGCAATCGCGGCTGCGGTGGACACGGGGTTCAGCAAGGCATTCTTGACCATCTTGGACACCAACCTCACGACCATCATTGCGTGCGCGTTCTTGTTCATCTTCGGGACTGGTCCGGTGCGTGGTTTTGCCGTAACGCTCACCATTGGGTTGATCGCGAACCTGTTCACAGCAGTGTTCGTTTCTAAGGCGTTGTTCGAGTGGTACATCGTGCGGAGGCCGGCGCTGCAACGGTTGAGTATCTGAGCCGGAGTGTGATAAATTTCCCGCTCGCGGGCGGGAACCGGGATGGGTTGACGGGTGTCCAATAGGTTTGGACGCTCCTGGGCAGAGCTAAATGGAGCTGTTCAAGGATCCAAAGTTCGACTTCCTCGGCAAGAAGCGGTGGTTTATCGCCCTGTCGCTCCTGCTGATGGGCGTGGGAGCGGCTAGCCTAATCATCAAAGGCGGCCCGCGCTATGGCATCGACTTCCGGGGCGGCATCGAGATGTATGTCCGTTTCGTTCAGCTGCCCCCCATCGATCAGATCCGGGCCGCGATCTCCCGCCAAGTCAAAGGCGAGGTAATGGTGCAGGAGGTCGTTGGGCACAACGAGGTCCTGGTAAGCCTCGAAATGCGGAGCGAGGAGGAACTAGCCCAAGCGCGCCAGGAAATGATCCAAGCGCTAGCCGCGCGGTTTGCTCCCGATCCCACCAAGCCTGATCTGAACAATTCGGGGACGGAAGCCATCACGGCTGGACTCAGGCAGGCGGTGATCGAGCGGGGTCTACCCTTGTCGGATGAGGAGATCCAACAGATCGCAGCGCGCATACGGGAGTTCCGTGATACACCCCCGCGTTCCGGTTTGATCCGGGATTTCCAGGAGCTCACCCAGGTTCAAGGGGTGACGCCGCAGGTGATTGCCGCCTTGAGAGAGCGCTTCACCCTGGCGCCGTTTACCATCCAGAGCGTGGAAATTGTTGGGCCGAAAATTGGCGAGGAGCTGCGGCATCAGGCGCTGATGGCTACCCTGCTGGCGCTGGGCGGGATGCTGGTTTACATCGCGTTCCGGTTCGAGTGGATTTACGGGGTGGCTGCTGTCGTGGCAGTCTTCCATGATGTATGGATAACGCTCGGCCTGTTCTCGCTGACGAATCGCGAGATTTCGCTGACGGTGGTGGCGGCTTTGTTGACCCTGGTGGGATATTCGATGAACGACACCATCGTCATCTTCGACCGTGTGCGGGAGAATTTGAAGATCCTCAAGCGGATGCCGTTCGAACAGCTGGTGAACCTGAGCGTGAATCAAACGTTGAACCGAACGGTATTGACCTCCGGGTTAACGTTTCTGACGGTACTGGCGTTGTTTCTGTTCGGGGGGCCGGTGCTGAACAACTTCGCGTTTGCTTTGGTCGTGGGGATTATTGTGGGGACTTACTCCTCGGTGTTCATCGCCAGTCCGATTGTTGTCTTCTGGCAGAATTTTTCGGAGGGGCGCAAGAAGGCTCCTGTAAGCGCGCGCACGACCCCCTCGGGTCGGGAGGTGAAGGGTTCGGTCAAAACAGCTCGCTGATTCCAGCGGGCTTTGAGGAAAGCGGGCCGGTTGGCAGGCCCGGAACTCGAACGAGGGCGAATGGAACATGTTTGAGCAGAGCTTGATCGAGGCGGAAATCAAAACGAAGCGGACCTGGACGGTATTGCTGTCGTTTGTGCTCCAGTGTCTGCTGATCGGGATCATGATTCTGATCCCGATGATCTACTTCGAGACATTGCCGGCGACTCAGCTGACAAGCTTCCTAGTGGCTCCTCCACCTCCGCCGCCGCCTCCGCCACCGCCTGCGGCGACACCAGTCAAGGTTGTGAAGGTGATCCCGCGGCAGTTCGATGCGGGACGCTTGATGGCTCCGCGGCAAATCCCGCAGAAAGTGGCCATTATTGAGGAGGACGAGCTGCCGCCGCCGGTGTCGGGTGCGGTGGGTGTAGTGGGCGGTGTGCCGGGTGGCGTACCCGGTGGTACGCCGGGAGGGGTAATTGGAGGGATCATTGGCTCGGTGCCCACGGCTGCTCCGCCGCCTCCGCCGCCGAAGGTCGAGGAGAAACCTAAGCCAGTCGAGCCCAAGCGGATCCGGGTGGGCGGGCGAGTCCAAGAAGCGAAGTTGCGCAAGCGGGTTATGCCTGTGTACCCACCGCTGGCTCGCCAGGCGCGCATCCAGGGCACCGTCCGCTTAAACGCGATCATCGGCATCGACGGCAAGGTGAAGAACTTAACAGTGGTGAGTGGTCATCCGCTGCTGGTGCCAGCGGCGATTGAGGCAGTCAGCCAGTGGGAGTATGAGCCGACCTTGCTGAACGGCGAGCCGGTAGAGGTAGTGACGATCATTGACGTCAACTTCACCTTGAGTGGCTAGCGAGCCTCGGTAGGGGCGAGCGGCAAGCCTGTAAGGCTCGAGCGACGGGAAGGAGTTTTTGAACAAATCCTGAGTCGAACGAAGGAGAGGAGAAACGATGCTTCTACAGCTTAACGCATGGGCGTTAATGTTGATGACAGTGGGTTGGGACCTCCGGTCGATGTGGGCTCAAATGGGGGTCGTCGCGAAGATCGTCGTGGTGATCCTCTTTATGATGTCGGCCTACTCGATCGGCGTGATGATCGACCGGTTCCTGGCGTTCAACGCGGCGCGCAAGCAGTCACGGTTGTTTGCCCCAGCGGTCGCAGGTGCGTTGCGCGAGGGCAAGCTGGATGAGGCGATCCAGATTGCTGACCGGTACAAGCGCAGCCACTTGGCTAAGGTGGTAGTGGCGGGGCTGCAGGAGTTCCGCGCTCACGAGATGAGCCCGGAGATCCCCGGCGAAGAGATCGAGGCTTCCAAGCGTGCTCTGGAGCGTGCGGAGGCGATCGTCCACGCTGAGCTCAAACGAGGTCTGTCGGTATTGGCCACCATCGGGGCGTCTGCGCCGTTCGTTGGATTGTTCGGGACGGTGGTGGGCATCATCAACGCCTTCAAGGGTATTTCCGCTGAGAAGTCGACCGGCTTGGGAGCCGTGGCTGGCGGAATTGCTGAGGCGTTGGTGGCCACGGCGCTCGGTTTGTTTGTGGCCGTCCCGGCCGTTTGGGCCTACAACTATTTCACCACCAAGCTGGAAGCGCTGGATGTCGAGATGAGCAACTCTAGCTCCGAGCTGATTGACTATTTCCTGAAGCGGGCCCAGCGGCTGAAGGCGAAAAGCGGTGACTGATTAGCCGGCTGCTCAGCGGCCGAGCGAGGCTCTCCAAGTTGGAGGCGTCTGGAAAGTGAGGTGAAAAACCCATGGCGCATCGTCCAAAAGCACCGGACGTCACATCCGACCCGAATGTGATCCCGCTAGCGGATGTGATGCTTGTGCTGCTGATCATCTTTATGGTGGTCACCCCCATGCTTTCTAAGGGGGTGAGCGTAGACTTAGTGATGACTCGCAACCCTATCCCGATGGAAGCTGCAGATAAGGAGGATGCGATTGTCATTGCGGTCACGCGCGACGGTCGCTTGTTCCTGGGCACCACGCTCATGGAGCTGGAAAATCTGACGGCGAAAGTCAAGGATGCCTTGGCGACGAGGTTGGATAAGACGGTCTACATCAAGGCGGATGCACGAGCGCGATACGAGCGCGTGGTCCAGGTGATCGATGGCATCCGCTCAGCCGGCGTCGACAACATCGGGCTGTTGACTGAGCGGATCAGAGAGAAAGGCGCAGCCGCAGCCGAGGCTGGAACCTGAGGTCGGCGCATCGCTGTCGGTATCACGCGTAGCGACAACGGGCGCCAAGGGTAGAGGGAAAATTTTGGAAGGCCATACGAGGTGAGCCTATGGGGATCTCGTTAGGCGGTGCAAAAGGCGGGCCGATGAACGAGCCCAATGTGGTTCCGTTGATCGACGTCCTGCTGGTGTTACTGGTGATTTTTATGGTCATCACCCCCCTGACGCCGAAAGGGTTGGAGGCCCTCATCCCGCAGCCTCCACCTCCGGGCGTCAAGACAACCGCGGCCGACATCCGCACTGTGGTGGTGTCGATCAACAAAGACGGCAGCATGATGATCAACATGGAGCCTACCGACGAGCAGCGGCTGGGCCCGCGGCTTGAGGAAATCTTCAAGACGCGTGCCGAGCGGGTCATCTTTGTCAAGGGTGACCCGGATTTGGAGTTCCAAGTTGTCGCGCGGGTGATCGACATCGCCAAAGGTGCGGGGATCGACAAGGTGGGTTTGATGACGCCGGGCGTCGAGGCGGAAGCAGCCAGTCAGTGAGTGCGCAAGGCTGGCGCGTAGCACGAAAGGAGAGGATGGCATGAGGCTGGAGCAGAGCAGAGTCTATCTGTCGGTTGCGACCCTGGCGTTGGTCGCCGGGCTGACTGGCTGCACCAAGCTAAAGGCCAGGGACTCCCTCAACAAAGGTGTGGCTGCATTCAAGCAGGCCCAGTACCAGGAGGCGGTGGAATACTTCAAGCGGTCAATCGAGCTGGATCCAGAGTTCCTGACCGCTCGCCTTTACCTGGCTACGGCTTATATGAGCCAGTACGTTCCTGGCTCCGAGAGCCCGGACAACCTGAAGGTGGCCCAGGAGGCCCATGACGAGTTCCGGCGAGTCCTCGAGCGCGACCCCAACAACACGATCGCCATCGCCTCGATCGCCTCGTTGTACTTCCACCAGAAAAAATTCGACGAGGCCGAGGAGTGGTACCGGAAACTGATCTCTGTTGACCCGAGAAACAAGGAGGCTTACTACACGCTCGGCGTGATTGCCTGGACGCGGAGCTTCCAGGACCGGATGAAAGCCCGGGCCGAGCTCGGCATGCGTCCGGAAGATCCCGGCCCGCTGAAGGATCCTAAGGTCCGTCGGCAGCTCCGGGAGAAATTGTTGGGCGTGGTGGATCAAGGGCTGGTGTATTTGCACAAGGCTCTGGAGCTGGACCCGGAGTACGACGACGCGATGGCGTACGTGAACTTGCTCCACAGAGAACGGGCGGACCTGATGGACTCCAAGGCAGAATACGACCGGGAAATCGAGCTAGCGGATAACTGGGTCGACAAGACGCTGGAGACCAAGAAGATCAAGGCAGCCCGGGCTCAGCAAAAGGTTGGGCTCGGGTTGGGTGAAGAAGGGGGCGAGTGACCCAGTAGCCCACCGTTGAACAGTCTCCTCTGAGGAAGGCCCCGCGGCGGCGGGGCTTTTCTTTTTCGGTGCCATAAGGTTAGCCTAGGAACAGAGGATGGCCAGCCCGTCAGACAAAGCTGCTGCTAATCCCACCCGGGGGGTTCCTCCGCAGGCTGAACAGGCGTTCGAGGAGCTCGTGGCCAGAATCCGGCAGTTTCGTCCGCAAGAAGACCTGACACCACTCCGCGCAGCCTTCGAATTCGCTGCGCGCGCCCACCAAGGGCAACTGCGGCGCTCTGGGGAACCCTACATCATGCATCCCTTGGCTGTCGCCCAAATCCTAGCTGACCGATGGATGGACTTGGTCTGCCTGCAGGCGGCGCTCTTGCACGACGTGGTAGAGGATTGTGGCGTCTCCCTAGAGGAACTACGAAGCCGGTTCGGTGAAGCAGTGGCGCACTGCGTCGACGGCGTGACCAAGCTCTCCCGCATGAGCGCGGAATCCAGCGAGCAGCGCGAGGCGGAGAGCATGCGCAAAATGCTGCTGGCCATGGGTAGTGACATTCGCGTGATCCTAATCAAGCTGGCCGACCGGTTGCACAACATGCGCACGCTCGATGCCCTGCCGGAAGAGGCCCGTCGGCGCGTAGCGTTGACGACGCTGAATATTTACGCGCCCATCGCCCACCGGTTAGGGATGGGCAAGATCCGCGACGAGCTCCAGGATCTGGCCTTCCGCCATCTGGAACCCGAAGCTTATCGCGAGCTCACCGAAAAGTTGGCAGCCAAACGGCCGGAACACGAAAAGTTCCTCCAGCAGGTGAGCGAACGGATCAAGCGCAGACTCGACGAGGAAGGCATTCCGGCGCGCATTGAATATCGGGTCAAGCACATCTACTCGATCTACCAGAAACTCAGGCGTCAGCGGATCACGCTGGATCAGGTCTACGACTTGCTGGCGCTGAGGATCATCACGAACACTGAGAAGAATTGTTACGCTGCGTTCGGGATCGTGCACAGCGAGTGGCGCGCAATCCCAGAGCGCCAGAAAGACTTCATTTCGGTTCCCCGTCCTAACAATTACCGCTCGATTCACACGACGGTGATCGGGCCGGGGGGTGTTCCCTTCGAAGTGCAGATCCGCACCGAAGAGATGCATTTAGTGGCCGAGGAGGGGATCGCGGCTCACTGGAAGTACAAAGAGGGGCAGGTGGGGCCGCAGCCCGAGGAGAACCAGATCGCCTGGTTGCGACAAGTACTCGAATGGCAAGAGGAAATTCGTGATCCCGGGGACTTCCTGTCTACGCTGCGTGTCGACCTCTACCCGGAGGAAGTCTACACCTTCACACCCAAGGGTAAGGTGATCGCACTGCCTCGAGGCGCTACGCCCGTGGACTTCGCTTACGCCATCCATAGCGAGGTGGGACACACTTGCGTCGGGGCGAAGGTCAACGGCCGGATCGTTTCCCTCCGCTACCAGCTGAAGACTGGGGATGTCGTCGAGATCCTAACCCAGGCGGGTGCTACTCCCAGTCGGGACTGGTTGTCGTTCGTCAAAACCTCTAGGGCCCGGAACAAAATTAAACAGTTCGTCCGAGCTCAAGAGCGCGCCCGTGCCGTGGAGCTGGGCCAGAAGTTGCTCGAACGGGAGGCCAGGCGTTATGGGATCCCGTTGGCGAAGATCGGGCGGGACTCTCTGGAGGCTATTGCGGGTCAATATGGTTGCAGCCGTGCTGAGGACTTGTATGCGGCGTTAGGCTACGGCAAGTACTCCGCTCGCCAGATCTTACAGAAGCTCGCTCCGGAAGCGATCCGCGAACCCCAGCCAGCTCGCGAAGCCGAGAAGAAGCCCGTGTCCGCAAAGCCTGGTGTGTCGATCCGCGTCCGAGGGGTCGATGACTTGCTGACTTACCGGGCGCGGTGCTGCAACCCGATTCCAGGCGAGCCAATCGTGGGCTACGTGACGCGTGGCAAGGGCATAGCGGTGCACTCGGTCGAGTGCAGCAACGTGCAGAACCTGCTGTACGAGCCCGAGCGCAAAATCGAGGTGGAGTGGGCCGATAACACCACTGGGGCATTCCCCATCAAGCTGGTGGTCCACGCCGAGGACCGGCCAGGGATCCTCGCCAGCTTGACCTCTATCCTTTCAGCCGAAAACAGCAATATCCGCCAGCTCGAAGCTCACGCTCAGGACCGGCAGGGTGACAACCAGGCGGTGATTGAGATGACCGTCGACGTAGCCGACATGGGCCAGTACCGGAGAATTGTCGCAGCTATGAGGCGAGTCTCCGGTGTTCACGACGTGCAAAGGGTTCAGTGAAGATGGCAGAGAAGATCGAACCTTT
>JAUQPO010000236.1 GCA_030550335.1 Acidobacteriota bacterium | reverse complement strand
GTACGCTGCCCACAACTCAGCCCTAACTCTCGGCAAGCGCTGTTCCGTGACGAGGCCGGGCGGGTCTGGTGGTTGCGTGCGGGAGCGGGGAGCCCGCAACAGTTGAAGCTGCCACCTGGACGGATTGGCCCGGTCTATTGGGCGCCGGATTCTCAATCGGTCGTCTACCTGCATATGCCCGAGGATCCGGTCCGACTCAACAGCATTCGCGAGTACTTCCCCGCGACGGATGACGACCGGCTGGTGGCCGAAACCACCCAGTTCGTCGATTTCAGTCCGAACCTTGACGCTTCGGTTTTCGTGGGGGCCAGTGGAATGAAGGCCAGTCCTTATGTGTTCTTGGTCCTTCGCGTCAACGCGCGTGAGCTGGCGATTTGTGAACACCGGGCCTCGCGCCCAGAGCAGGTGCGGCCTGTCTTCAGTCCCGACAGCAGGCTATTGGTGTTCAGTTCCGATCGCGAAGGCCGTTGGTGTCTCTATGGGGTGGACGTAGCGGCGTTCGTCGAGCGCACCCAGCCCAGTTGAGTCTTTCTATACTCGGCCGGCTCAGCTTAAGGGAATGCGCACTCGCCGCAGGGCAACGAGTTGGACTGGACCGATCAGGCCTGAAGGGGGCAGTGGGCGAAACAACCGATCCCGTTTTTCGAAAGCCGTTCTGCCTTGCGTATACTCGCGGAACTCTTCGCCGTAATGCGGCAGTAAATCGGCTGGCACCGGAGGAGGCGCCTCTAGGCCTGCCACGTGGTTGATCAATAGATTGGTGACGCGGACGCGCAGCTGATTGCGGCCCGGCCGAGCGTGTGGGGTGACGACGAGCCGGTAGGGTTGCATCCAGCAAACGCCCACGTGGCGTTGGTTCCAGAACACCTCGGCTACGTGTCCTACAGCGCCCAGCTCCAGAACGAGCTCCAGGTCCGGCTGCACTAGTTGCTCGGGGACCTCCACTTCTGTCTCGTATGTTCCTGTGCCCGAGAAGTAACGCAGGTCATCCCGTTCTGTCCAATCGATCAGACGATCCAACCGCAGTTCCCTAGGCGGGAAGCGTACGCCTTGTACGACAAGCCGCCAGGGCCCAGAAATCGCGAGAGGTTCTGGAGGTGAAGCTACGAGCTGGGAACCTTTTCGAACTTGTGCCGCCCGCTCCACACGCGCCGTAAAGTTGCCCGCTTGGCGTGCTAGGCCAGTCACGAGTTCTGGCGTCACCTCTTGGACGCGTTCCAGGTTACACTCGGTCACGTGCCAGGGTTCTTCGCCTGGGCGAAACAGGATCAACGTTGACTCCCACGGCTCAAAACTCACAGGGACTTCAATGCCTCCGGTAGTGGCGTGGAACTGGGGCACGGGCCGTACATCTCCCGTGTAAGGATCCCAACATTCGGGCCACTTGTTCCAGACGCGGAACCTAAGGCGTGTGCGCACCGGTTTCGGCGAAAGGTTTGTGAGAAAGTAGACGTCGATCTCCTCGATTTGCCGGTGCAGAAAAGCCAGTCCGTCGCTTTGCTGGAAGTCCGGCAAGGAGACATCTGGGGGGCAGTGTTCCCGCAGGATCTGGAGGAATCGTTTCTGTGGTTCGCTCAATGGCGGAGGCGGCTCGTAGGGCTGCTCTTGTGGAGTGAACTCTGGCTGGATGATTTTGTACTCGGGTAAGTAATAGGTGCGGCCCCCACGCGGGAATTGGCGGCCCTCACCACCCGTTCCGAACAGCTCGTGGACAAGCTGCCGGACGCGCTGATCTTCGACTTCGTAATCCTTCAGGCCGACAGAAGTTTCGGGCAGTCGATCCAGGGCGATCAGAATCCCGCCTGAGTCCACAAAGCGCTTCATGAATTCGAGCGTCTTGACGGGCAGGGCAAGGATTCGAGGCAAGATCAGGAAGCGGAATTCCATGTCCCGGATGCGCACGCGGCCCTTTTCCGCTCGAGCGCGATGTTGCAAGACATCGTCGTTGACTGGCTCGTAGTCATACCCGTTGGCGATCAACGTTAGGGGTACGTTGCCGTACGGCATGATCCGCCGCTCCGATCCAAACAGTACGCGCTGAGTCCAGACAGTGGCTTGAGGGGAGTAGAGGAGCACATCGGCCACTGGTTTGCCCTGGCGCAAAAGGAAACAGCACCGGCTGATGTACTGGGCCAGGTAACGGTAATAGGGCCACCATGTGTTCCAGTGGCTGATTCGGTTTGCCCACGGGACGTCGCGGGAGGGAGCGACGTCCATTTCAGGGGAATAGACGTAGCCGTGGTTATAGAACTGCGTCACACCGTCCCGCAGAAAAGCGTCGGTAGCGATCTTCAGATCCTGCAGCGTCGTCCGATATCGTTCTGGGTGGACGAACGTATAGGCCTCTGCGGACACGATTTCGCGTCCATAAAAGTGGGCGCCGGCCGCGGTGGATTTGCGTGGGTCGGCTACGGTGGCGAACCGCGCCGTCGTGACTTCCGTTTCGGGACGCGGCGTCAGGCCCGCTCCCTGGATGATCTCCTCCGTGAAGCGATAATGGGGCTGGATCCGAGCTTCGACGCCCCGGGCCGCCGAGGCTTCGATGAAGGTGCGGAAAGTGGCTTCCAGTCCCAGCCAGTGCAAGAATTCGTTGACGTCGTAACGGATTTTGGGCGTCAGCTCTCCAATATCAAACCAGATGGCGGGCAGGTAAGGCGTCAGGTCGTAGCCTTTGTATTTGCGGAACAGCTGAAGGGTGTCGGTGCTCCATAGGAGCGTGTTCGGCAGTGGATGGATCTCGAAACTGTCGCAGAAAAACGAATCTACCGTTTTCCCCAGCTCGTCGCCAAAGCCGTCGGCGAACTCTTGGATGAGGAAACTGCAATAGCGCTGGACGGCTGACTTGTTCATGTGGTCGACCACCCAGTTGTGGGGCACATAGTTCTGGGCTTGGTTCTGTTGGCCTGTGTAGAGTAGGCGAAAGGCCATGATCCTCCAGGTCCCTTCCGGGACTTTCCAGCGCAGGTGATTGGCTTGTACCCGGCTGGTCAGGTCGGTCAGCGTCGTGCCGTCTAGTCGTTGGTCGAGCCGGCGCGCGGCGACAACCGCGACGATGCGATTGTGGTCCGGTGGGAGCCAGTCCAGGCCTTCGAAAGGTTGCCGTTTTGCCACGCCTTCATACTCCGGCAGCGGTCCGTCGAACTCTGCTGGCCCCTGAACATCTGTCCAACCACAGGCCAGCACTTTACTGCGATCCTCGGGTGGGACCCAAAATCCACCGAAGCTCCAGCCAGGTCCAAAAGTGAGGGCTACTTCCATATCCCGCCGGGCGGCCTCGCGAATGGCGTGCCGAACCAGGCGCTTCCACTCCGGCGATAGGTAGGCGATGTAGCCTTTTTCATACCACCGCCAGCAGCTCATGATTTCGACGCCACCCATGCCCTGGCGTGACATCTGTTCCAGCTGCCAAGAGATGCCCTCGGGGGTAACGGCGTTGCCGGGCCACCACCAGCGGGTGTGAGGTCGACAGCTTTTCGGGGGCATGCTCCAGCCAGCCTTCAAATAGTCGAGCAGGGGCGAAGAGTCCGAGCGCCAGCCCGAGCTGCGGTTATGGAGTATGGGGGCGGCGAGTAAACGGAAAAACGAGCGGCGGTTCAAGTTCCAACTTGCCATCGGTCGTTACTTTATACGCCCTTCTGGCCAGATGGACAAGAGCAGAGGTGGGGCTTGATCGCCGTACGGAACTGCCGGAGACCCAGTCCTCCGGGCACGGGCAAACAAGGTTCCGGCCCTCAAGCCAGCCTTGGGGATAGCGGATCCTTGGTGGGCTACAATACAGGCGAAGCTGATGGCCACGAAAGATGTCGGAGCGGCGTAATCGGTACACCATCCAAGCGGTGGCTCGTGCGCTCACGGTGCTGCGCTGTTTCGACAGTCCTCGGCAGGTCCTGGCTCTCAAAGATGTGGTCCAGCGTACAGGTTTCAGCAAGCCGTTCTGCTTCCGAGCCTTGCAGACCCTGTGCGAGTGTGGGCTGCTGCAGAAAGTTGCCCCGAATGCCTATCGTCGCGTGGATGAATTCTGGCGCGGACCCCGAACCCGTATCGGTTATGCTTCGATCGGAGACCGTACGTCCTTCGCCCGGGAAGTGGACCGGAGCGTAGCGCTCGCCGCAGAACGGCACGGTGTACAACTGATCTCTCTCGACAACGGTTACGATCCGCAGCGGGCCCTGAAGAACGCCGATTATCTGGTGCGTGAGCAGGTGGATTTGGTGATCGAGTTTCAGACACACGCAGCGGTCGCGCCGCAGATTGCGGCCAAGTATCTCGCCGCCCGGATCCCGTTCATAGCCGTGGACGTGCCGCATCCTGGGGGAGTGTACTTTGGCGCCGACAATTATAATGCGGGACGGCTTGCAGGCCGGTACTTAGGCAAGTGGATTCTGCATTACTGGAACGGCGAACTCGACCAGTTGCTCCTGTTGGAAATCCGGCGGGCGGGCCAACTGGCGCAGATGAGATTGCAGGGCGTGATTGACGGGTTACGCGAGATGCTCCGCGGGCGTCCTTGGCCGGCAGTCATGCGGCTGGACGGGGACGGACTGTTCGGGACCAGCCTGGAAGTCGTGCGCGGCTACTTGCGCAACTTACCATCCGGGGCCCGTGTGGCTGTCGCTGCCGCCAACGATGCGAGTGCCTTGGGGGCGGTCAGAGCATTGGAGGAAGCAGGCAGGGCTGGCGAGTGCGTCGTCACCGGCCAGAACGGCGAGCCCGACGCCCGGTTAGTGCTGCGCGAGCGGAACACCCCTTTGATTTGCACTGTGGCGTATTTTCCCGAGGAGTATGGGCCTGCATTGATCCGCCTGGCCCTGGACATCCTTGCTGGCCGGCCCGTTCCACCAGCTGCGTTTGTGCGGCACGTGCTACTTACCCCGGCCAACGTGGACCGAATTTACGCGAACGATCCAGCAGCCCTAGCTACAGCCTGAAGCGCCGGCCTTTGGCAGCTTGCCATGGAGGCGGGTCGGAATATGGCGGTTCGCGCGGCTGCTTACTGCGGTGGGATCTTATGGCGCTCGCGCCAGACCAGTTCGTCGAACACAGCTAGCACCTGCTTGCGGTACTCATAGACGCGCCTAAGCGTCTCGCGGAAACTCGGTTCGTAGCGGTTCGGTTGGAACCACTTCTCCGCGATCTCTTTCGGCACGTCAATATCCCTGCGTAGTTCCTCCAGCGGGTGGCCCCGGAGGAACAGGCCGAAGAACATGGCCGCTTCCTTGCGCGCCGCGTTCGCGTCGAACTCGTCTTTTGGCGTCTGGGCCATCGTTTCCGGTTGGCTCGAAGCGGTGTTCAGTCTGCTCAAGGCGATGAGTATACTGGCTTTGTTTTCTTGCGTCAACGGGGTGGCGTCGGCTGCCTTTGCCACCCTAACATCCTTATCGACTATTCTATTGAGCGGCGGGAGGGCTGCAGGGCTTGCGAATGTTGTTCCAGAAGCGGGGTGGCTTGCTCGGGCGGTGGCTCGGCACGAGCCCAGCTTCCCGCTGACGAAAATCGGCTGCCCTGGATTCGCCTGAGAACAACCCCTGTACACTCCGGATGTTCCGCCCGGGCTAGATCGCCAAGGTGGCTCGTTCAGAATCTTTCTGCCTTTGCGCTTTCAGCTTTAGGGGACGGCTACGGGCCAGGCTGGCTGCGACGAGTGCGGGGCGGCCAGACGTTCCAGTCGGCGGGTGGGTACGTGCGATTCACTTCCTTTTCGGACCGCTTTGCTGACTTCATTCACCGCTTGGTTTCCTCGGCATCACCCGTCGGCAGTC
>JAUQPO010000235.1 GCA_030550335.1 Acidobacteriota bacterium | reverse complement strand
TCGTCTTGGCAATCCGAGCGTGAGCCGCGGTTCCATCCAGTCGACCTAGAACGCTCCACCGGCGGGAAGACCACCAACGCAGGCCATCCCACTGGGCATGCCACCATCATCAACGAGTACGGATGGCTCTGGCTTAATCGAGACGGCACGCCAACAGTGCTGACCACTGAGGTTTATCGGCGTCTGGTCGGCGAGAGGGCCACGCCAGCCCAACGATTCTCCACCCAAGCCTATTACCTGGCCGGCCTGACCGAATACTGGCGTGCACACCGGAACGCTGCGGGCGTGCTCCACTTCGTCTACCTGACCTCGAGCTATCCCGGCGCTTTCACGTCGGATCATTTTGTGAACGTCGAGTCGCTGGAGCTGCAGCCGGACTTTTTGGATTACGTCGGCCAGGCCTTCCGCCCCTTGGGGGTGTACTTAAACTTCTGGCAACCCCAAGTCCAGCCGGCTGCGTGGCGGCGCTTCAGCGTGATGATGGTCAACGATCTCGACGAGCGTGTTGAAGGCAGCCTGGTACTCGAGCTTCAAACAAAGTCCGACGGGCGTGTGCTCGCCCGAGCTCAGCGGCCGTTCCAGTTGGCACCACTCGGACAACACACGTATGAGCTGGTGCTGGAGATCCCGACGATAGAGCAGGAGACCCAATGCATACTAGCCGCGCGTGCCCTGCCTCACCAGCCGCCCCACTTGGGTCCGACAACCAGCCGGCGTTGGGTCACTATCACGGACACGGCGCGATAAACCTTAACGCCTTTTCCTTGACGCGCCGTAGCTGGGCGACATACTCAACAGGCGCCCTCCAGATAGAATAGGCTGCACACGAATCATCTGATAGTTCCATATTGCGGAGCCGCCCATGACAAAGCGGTCGACAGGTGGTGTCACTCGAAGAGCGCTCGTGTCTGGCGCTTGTAGTGTCTTAGCCCGACCGGTGGCCCAAGCCGCGCAAGCAGCAGGTATTAAGCCTGGTGACTTGCCCGACCTCACCATCAAAGAGGTCCGCGTGTATGTGACCAAGATGGGTCAGCTCGCCGGTATCGTGACGACCAGCGGGATCGAGGGCAACTACACGTTGCGAAGACGTTACTGGCATCCTGACTGGAGCACTGAAGGGTGGCTGGAGTACGCCCGCCGCCTACTCGTGGGCAAATCTGCGCTGGACTGGCCAGGGTGGATTGCCGCCTGGGATCCGGGGCGCCGACGCCGTGGGCAAAGTCCTTACAGTTCGGCGATCGATAACTGCATGTGGGACCTTTTGGGCAAAGCCGTAGGTCTGCCGGTGTATCGGATCCTGGGAGCATACCGAGATCGCGTTCTGGCCTACGCCAGCTCGCAGCACTTAAAGACGGTCGAAGAGTTCGTGGAGTCGGCCCGGCAGGCCAAGGCACAGGGGTTCCGGGCCTACAAAATCCACCCGCCGGAACTCGAGCCCGGTGGCCGTGGTGACTACCGGCTCGACATGGAGATCTGCAAAGCCCTCCGCAAGGAGTTGGGCGATGATTTCCTGCTGTTGATGGATCCCGTGGGCGTTTACACCCGCTACGAGGCGATGAAGGTTGGGCGGCTTTTGGATGAGCTGAATTTTGTGGCTTACGAAGACCCCATCCCAACCACCGACATCGATGGCTACGTCGAGCTTTGTCAAGCACTGGACGTGCCCATTCACCTAGGAGAGTTCCTGTTCTCGCCTTATGCTTACGCCGAATACATTCGCCGAGGCGCAGCGGACGTCGTGCGATTCATCGTGGACAACGTAGGCGGCATCACGGCAGGGATGAAGATCGCGCACTTGGCCGAGTGCTTTGGTCTTGAGGTGGCACCCCACAACTGGGGCGACACACTGGAGCACGCTGTACATTTCCATTGCGAGCTCGCCGCTCCCAATGCGCCATTCTTCGAAATGACGTTCCCCCAAGGCGCATACGATCCACCCTACATGAAAGATCGCATTCGCGTCGCCAGCGACGGTTACGTTTACGCTCCGACGAAGCCCGGCCTGGGCTACGAGATTGACCGCGACGAGCTGGATCGCTTGACTGTACAGCTACTCCGATAAGCCCCTGGCGGGCGGAACAGTCTAACGGTGCAGGCCGTGTGATCAACGCCTTCCAAGCCGCACCCGAGCGCTCGCGAAAACGAGCTCGAGCCGATTTCGAGCGTTGGAGCGTGACACCGGGCTTCCCAGCGCGCACATCATCTCGACCCAGCCAGAAACGTCATGACCTCAGCTTCCAGCGCCGGTGTACAGAGCACACAGTTTCCCCCGTAAATCGAGGAGCCGCCGTCGAAGTTCAAAAAGCGCCCACCCGCTTCCTCGACGATCACCTTAATGGGGGCGAGGTCCCAAGGCTCGGCGTGCGGATCAATCCAAATGTCGGCCCGTCCAGCAGCGACGTTCATCGCATCCACGCATCCACCCGCACAGCGCACGGCCCAAAACCGGCTCATCCATTCAATGAGTCGCCCCCCGAACGGGTAAGCATGAGCGCGCTGCAGCTCGTTCAAGCAGAGAACCGCTTGAGCGGGATCGCTGACCCTGGACACGTGAACGCGTCGATCGTTGCACCAGGCTCCGGCTCCCGAAACCGCCCAGTAAGTCTCGCCCCATGCGGGGAAATGGCAAATGCCAAGCTGGATCTGCTGCGCCTCTTCCAGAGCCACGAAAATGGCCCACATACGGCTACCGCGGGCGAAATCCCGAGTGCCATCGATGGGATCGAGGATCCAACGGCGACCCGAGCGCGAGCTACCCTGAGCTCCCTCCTCACTTAGAAGCCCATCGTCGGGGAATCCCTCTAGCAATGCCTCGACCAGAATCTGTTCCACCAGCCGATCAGCAACCGTAACGGGTGAGTGATCGGGTTTTCGTTGAATATCGAGCGCGCCGCGCTGTAGTCGAAGCGCTTCCTGCCCTGCCCTGAGAACGGCTGTCCGCGCGATGTCTAGCTCTCGCTGGTACTGCACGGGGCCAATCTTAGCGCTTCCGGCCAGCTGTCCACCACTCGGCCTGAGCTTGGGCCGCTTTCGCTTTGGCCCACCCCACAAGTCTTCGCAGCCGAGGGCAAAAGTCGGAAAGGATGAGCAAGCCGGGGATCAAAAAGATCCAACCTGGGAGGATCGGCAGCATTAAGCCGAGTAAGCCCAGCAACACGAGTCCTACTCCCGTGACGAGCCGGGCAAATCGCCGGAGGCGACCGCTGTTGCGAGCTTTCAACACCGCAAGACTCACTGCGTGTTCGCTCCAGCCTTTTATCCACAGCGTACCAGGACCAGCCCGCGCCTGAGAAAGCGCGCGATGTCCTTGACGTGCATCCAGAACGGTACTAGAGTGAAGGGAGATTTATGCGGGCGCCAGCCCAGGAGTCGTTGCCCGAGCGAAGGAAGCACAAACGGTTCAGCCTACGGCTGCCGCTAGAGTTGGTGCGGATCGGTGGTCGGCGTGTGCGGCTGCAAGGTGAGACGCATAACCTCAGCGCTGGGGGGGTGCTGTTTACGCTGCCCATGGGGCTCGAAACGGGCACCCCCGTGGAGTATTTCATCACCCTGCCCGCCGCCAGTTCGGAAGGCCAGGCTGTTCGTCTGCATTGTGTGGGTAAGGTGGTCGGGGTCCGGCCTCAGCCTGCGGCGGTGGATCAGGAAGCCAAAGGTGGGGTGGCTATAGCCGCGACCTTGGAACGGTACCAGTTTGTGCGGTCACGGGGTCGAGAGTAGATTCCCGTGATTACCTTGGGCGTGCCGGTGGATCCATGGCAGATGCACCACCGAGCAGGCGCACCTCTCACCTGCGGGCCAAGCAGTTCCACGCAACGCCGGCGAGGCCATTGTGGCTGCTTTAAGAAGTCGCTGCTTTAAGTAAACGAGAAAGCAGTTCCCGGATTTTCGCTATCGAGTGGTATCCGAGTCGCTTGCCGGGACGTCTACCAATTTTGGAAGCTGGGCTCCATCATCTGGAAACGGGCTAACTGAGAGGGTGGTCTGGTATTCTTGAGGTAAGAGCGGAAACCGGGTCCCCTGGCTAGCCAGGCCCAGCCGGCTGCTAATTGACTGAACTCCATGGAGCGCGGCAAAGTTTCGACAGACTACACTTCCCAACAAGCGGGACGCCAGGAGCTCCCATTGCGCCTGAACTGGAGCCCCTTGGACCAGCAACCGCGGATTAAGCAGTTTCTGACCAATCTTCGGGAAGCCATTTTCCCACCCAAGCAGCCCCCTTTGCAGGTCACGGCTCAGCCCCTCAAACCTGAAGAAATGGCCGGATTTATCGTCCCTGCACCCGCCACAGAAACCAGCCCAGAAACATGGGAGCGGCTTCGAGCCAGGTTCGGCGCGGGCGAGCGAGTCGACAGCGATCATCTGGACCGGCTGGCCCAAATGGGTGCCACTGTGCCTGGTTACCGCGCCTTTTGGGACAACCTTCGGGAGCTTCTCTTTCCGCCGAAACAGCCCCCGCTCCAGGTCACTTCCAAGCCCGTAGCTGTTAAGGACATATGGGGTTTTTACGGCCAGTATCGTCGGCGGGCCACTTTGATTTCCGCAGCGATTCATATCGGCGCGGTGGCCTTGCTGTTCGTCGTAGGTGCCGCTTACAAGGCCCAGGTCCACGAACAGGAGCTGAAGCAAACGGTCAGCCTGATCGCTCCGGACAATCTGAAGCCTTACATTCCCAAGGTCAAACCCAGTGACCGGCAAATGGGCGGTGGTGGCGGTGGTGGGGATCGTTCGCCACTGCCGCCGAGCAAAGGCCAACTGCCGCGAGTGGCCCCCAGGCAGTTTGTTCCCCCGGCGGCGGTGATTCACAACCCAGCACCCCGCCTGGTGATGGAGCCCACCATCGTGGTGCCGCCCGAGGTTCCTCTGCCGAAGGTGGACATCATGGCTTGGGGTGACCCACTGGCCAAGGTTGGCCCACCCTCTAGCGGTCCTGGATTCGGCGGTGGGATCGGGACCGGCTCGGGTGGTGGCGTGGGCCCAGGGCGTGGACCTGGTTACGGCCCTGGCGAAGGCGGTGGGGTTGGCGGCGGAGTGTACCGCATCGGTGGTGGAGTCACGCCACCACAATTGATTTACAAGGTGGAGCCTGAATATTCGGATGAAGCGCGAAAGGCCAAGTATCAGGGCACGGTAGTGCTTTACGTCGTGATTGACGAAAAAGGACTACCGCGCGATATCAAAGTGGTACGGCCACTCGGACTGGGCCTCGACGAAAAGGCCATCGAGGCCGTGCGGCAGTGGCGCTTCCGCCCCGGGTACATGAATGGCAGACCGGTGGCCGTGGCTGCGACGATTGAGATCAACTTCCGGCTCCTCTAAGGCTGCGATTCAGGAGCGCTCTCTCCCCGTTGCCGCTGGCATTCCGCACAGGGACAAATACTGCGTAGGTAGACATACGAGTAAATTCCCGTTTGGTGTCCGTCGCTGAACCGAAAGTGGATGGCATAATTGCCCACCACCTCCGCCGCCACAACCTGCGGACTGGGGCGGTAAAGCGGCAAAGCGGATTGCCCGCCCGGTTCCGCCTCACGGCACGTGGCACAAGGGCAGTGGTCCCTCAAGTAAGCATGGTCGTAAGTGCTGAGATGACCATCCGCCCACTGGACCTGTACCCCCTTGGACTTCGACACCCGCACTTGTAAAGGTTCGATCTTCTCTGCCATCTTCACTGAACCCTTTGCACGTCGTGAACACCGGAGACTCGCCTCATAGCTGCGACAATTCTCCGGTACTGGCCCATGTCGGCTACGTCGACGGTCATCTCAAT
>JAUQPO010000234.1 GCA_030550335.1 Acidobacteriota bacterium | reverse complement strand
CGGCTGATCCTGGCAGGCCAAGAGGGCACTGGGCGCATGCGCCGGGCTACCATCGCTACCGACACCAACAACGTCATGCCGCGTCTCGGCTTAGCGTACCAGTTGACCGCCAAGACGGTGATCCGCACTGGCTACGGAATTTTCTACGGGTACATGGAACCCTCTGGCGACGCTGAGTTCCTGATCGGGAATCCCCCATTTGCCTACATGGTTCAACAGACGTCGACGCCGACTCAACCAGCCTTCCTTTTCTTCCAGGGACCCAAGCCGGAGTCGCTGACGTTGGAGAGGGCGACGGGGCTGACGTTTTCGGGTTATGAGCGGCGGCCGCCGCAGCCGTACGCGCAGCAGTGGAATTTCAACCTTCAGCGGCAGTTTGGCAAGGACTGGTTGTGGGAGGTGGGTTATGCGGGGGCGCGTGGGGTGCATTTGTTGATTCGGCTGGAGGGGAATTATTCGCCGCCGGGTCCTGGGAGTCTGGACGCGAAGCGGCCGGTGAAAGCGACGACGTTGGCATTGCGGGATAAGGTGTTGACGGTTTCGCCGGTGGGAGGGGTGCAGTGGCACAAGCATTCGGGCAACTCGACCTATCATGCGTTGGTGACGCGGCTGGAGCGGCGGTTTGCAGGGGGGGTGACGTTGCTGGCTTCGTACACGTTTTCGAAGACGCTGGGTGACACGTGTGGGTTTAGCGCGTCTGGGGATTCGCCGTCGTGTGGGTATCAGGATCCGCGGAACCTGCGGTTGGAGAAGGGGTTGGACAATCAGCATGTACCGCATCGGTTTGTGGTGAGTGGGGTATGGGAGTTGCCATGGGGTCGGGGGCGGCGTTTGGGATCGGACTGGAGTGGGCTGACGGAGGCGTTGTTTGGGGGCTGGGCGATTGGGAGCATAGTGAGTTATGTTTCGGGGCAGCCGTTCAACTTAGCGGTGGCCGGGAATCCGGCGAATGTGGGGACGTTTGGGATTGTGACGCGGCCGGACGTAGTGGGGGATCCGTGGGCTGGGAAGCGGACGGTGGAGAGGGATTTCAACACGGCGGCGTTTGCGATGCCTGGGCAGTACCGGTTGGGGAATGCGGCGCGGAATTTGCTGTGGGATCGTGCGGAGTTCAACTGGGATTTTGCGGCGTTGAAGGAGTTGTGGTTGGGTGAGCGGATGCGGTTGCAGTTTCGGTTTGAAGGGTTTCATTTTACGAACACGCCGCGGTTTGGGACGCCGGGAACGACGTTGGGTACGGCCACCTTTGGGCGGATCACCAGCGCCGGAACCCCACGAAACCTCCAGTTCGGATTGAAGTTCATCTTCTGAAGCACGAAGGAATCACACCTTTCATCGGGCGCACGCGGCACAGTGCCCCCACTCTGGCGTCTGCAAGGCCCGTCAAGCTATCAGCCGACCCAGACGGAGCATGGGGCTGGGCCTGTGCATCAAACAAAGTATGAGGCTCAGGGATCGGTCACTGTTGACGATCGCGTCCGTTTTGTGCTGGGTTGCGGTTGCCCAAAGTGCCCAGCTCGAGTGGGAGTTTGACCAGGCGCATTCCTCCGCCGGCTTTGCAGTCCGGCACATGATGGTTTCCACGGTGCGTGGCCAGTTCAGCAAACTCACCGGGCGCGCAGTTTTCGACCCGGCTCAGCCCGAACAAGCCAAGGTGTATGCGGAAGTCGAGGTGGCCTCGATTGACACTGGGAACGCTAAGCGGGATGAACACTTGCGGAGCGCCGACTTCTTCGATGCACCGAACCACCCCGTTATGCGTTTCGAGTCGACCGCGGTGAAAAAGGTGGGGCCGGGGCGATACCAGATGACCGGTAACCTGACCATTCGGGGCATCACGCGCCCAGTCACGTTCGACGTTGAAGGAGTATTGGAACAGCCCGTGAAGGATCCCCAAGGGAACCTGCGGGCAGGTGCTACGGCGACCACGAAGATCAATCGGAAAGACTTCGGCATTGTCTGGAATCGCGTTTTAGAAACTGGCGGGTTTGTAGTGGGTGACGAGGTGACCATCACGGTGGACGTAGAGCTGGTCCACCGCAAACCGTAAGGGTCTGCCCACAACCCCCAAGAGGGTCTGCAAGGAGGTCCACCCAGCCCTGAGGCTGTGGGAATCGCACCCGCTAACCATGTCGAAAACTCTACTTAGAAGGTCAAGCGCGCGGGCTATAGAGAGTTTGCGAAAGGTAGTCGTGCCAACCTAGGCCGTGCTCGTCCACCAGAATCCAGAACCAACCCATCCCGAGCGCCGCGAGACTGAACAGCGACGCCAAAGCTCGTATGCAACGGTGCCGCCGCTTCGCTGGTGCGCCCGACCAGCTGACGAGCTGGAGTCCCGCCCAGCGCGCTCCTGGCGTCTCCGCACCGATCAGTAACCAGAACCCATAGTAGGCAACGAACAGGCACGCGGCGGAGGCTGGGAGCAACCAACCCGTAGCGTGCTGCAGAACACCAAGCCCCTGGATCGCCACTCCCACACCGATCAACACGGCGGCGACGCACGCCATCAGGCTGAGGTTCACTAACAAAGCGATCAGACGCTGGGCCAGCGGTGCTACCAGCACGCCTCGGAGCTGCGGGGCAGTTACCCTGCCGGGTTGTTCGCGCTGCTGCCCGGTCGAGGTGACCGGGAGCTCGCCCATCCTGAGAGGCTCATCCTCTACGCCCCCTGGCATACCTCCAGGCCACCTCACTTCGGCACTTCGCCAACGGCTGGCCTTACAGGAGGGGCTTCGGACTGGCTTGGTGTGCTCCCACCGGGATGCCCCCGTCTTCCCCTGGACCCTTGCCTCAATCGAAACTTTCGGCGTCAAGTCCCGCACGATGACCCGCTGTAGTGCCGGGGAAGGAGCAGCGCCAGGCCTCGCCGTGTCCAAGTGCGCAGCGACGCGATCATGCAAAACTGCTTGTGTGGTGCACACTGAAGGCGGCTTCGCCGGCCCGTTTGGCATGGTGACGACGGGACGAAACAACAAGCGCCCACACCGCCGGCAGCGATGCACCTCAGGTTCGTTCCTCGTCCCGCAGTAGGTACAGTTCATCGCACCCTAGCCCTCGCTTGCCCTTGCAAGCCCGTAAACTCTCATGCTAGCGTTGTGGCTTAGTGCATACCCGCGCTCATATCGCCCGTACTCCTCTACCATACTTCGAGTGCTCGGCTTGCGACGATTAGGCCTGGGAGGACGCCAAGTTGCATTCTTGGCCCGCTTGGCAAGGGTTGGTGCGGCCTTCCTGTTCAGCCTTCATGCTGCTGCACAGCCCAAGCCGGATGTTCCTCCGAGCCCGAACGAGGTGATCATTCAGGCTGTTCAGCAAGAGGCAGAAGGGAAGGTTTACCGGTTGCGTGGGGCAGCCCAACTGGAAACGCGCGAGGTGCGCATCAGTGCGGACTTCATCGAGTACGATGAAGCCACCGGCATCGTTCGCGCAGAGGGTCACGTACGCCTGGAGAATCTGAAGACGGGCGATTGGGTCGAGGCTGATCGGGCCGAGTACAATTTGCGCGAGGCCACCGGGCGATTTTTCGACGTTCGTGGCCAGGCCAGCCCCAAGTTGGAGCCGCGACCAGGCGTGCTCCGCACGACCAACCCTTTTGTCTTTCAAGGCAAGTGGGCAGAGAGGATCGGCGATCGGTATATCGTCCACGACGGCTTTCTCACCAACTGCCGTTTGCCGAAGCCCCTGTGGACGCTGCAGGGCAAACGGTTCGAAATCGTTCCGGGGCAACGTGCATTGATCTATGGAACGAGCTTCCGACTGCGTGGAATACCTTTGGTCTACTTCCCGTGGTTCTATAAGTCCTTGGAGCGACAGCCCCGGAAGAGCGGGTTCTTAACGCCCAACGTCGGCAACAGCTCTCGCCGAGGTTACATGGTTGGCCTGGGCTATTATTGGGCGCCGAGCCGCAGCTTCGACTTGATGTACCGGACGCAATACTTCAGCCGGAGAGGGCTTGCTCACCAGCTGGATTTTCGAGCCAGACCGACTCGAAGTTCCGATCTCAGCCTGTTTCTTTATGGCGTGAACGACAAAGGGATCCAGCGCGGCGGCTACTGGTTAAAAGCGAGCGGTTTGTTGACCACGCTGAAGGCAGAAGGCATGTTGGGTTTGGGATTCCGAGGGCGGGCTGAGATTAACTACCTCAGCTCGTTTCTCTTCCGTCAAGAGTTCACGGAGTCCTTCAACGAGGCGGTCTTTTCCGAGGTCCACTCGACGGCATTCCTAGCTCGCGAAGCACCCAACCGAAGCTTAACAGTGGCTTTTCGCCGCAGCGAGACTTTCCACAGTACTGAGGCTGGGGATCGCATCTTGATCCGGCAGCTCCCCACAGTTGCGTTCAATCTTTGGGACGTGCCTGTGCGGCGTAGCTCTATCCCGTTATGGGTGTCGTTGCGCTCAAGTCTGGGGCTGCTTCACCGGGACCAGCCGCTGTTTCAGACCCGGAAGTTCGTCGAACGATCGCATGTGAGCCCGGAGATAGTAAGCGCTTTTCGGTGGAAACACTTCCACCTCGTTCCGCGGGTGAGCTGGCAGGCCACACACTACAATTCCAGCTGGCGTGATGGCAAGATCAGTGGCCAGGGACTGTTACGGACCAGCGAAGAGCTGGGGTTGGATCTCCGCTTGCCGCCGCTCGCCCGCGTCTACGATGGACCCCGCTGGATCGCCGACAAGCTCAAGCATGTGATTGAGCCAGAGCTGGATTTACGTGTACTCCGCGGAATCGACGATTTTCACCACGTCGTGCACTTTGACGAGTTAGATCTACTGGCGAACACCGCGGAGGCGAGCCTCAAAGTGGTCCAGCGAGTTTACGCCAAGCGCCATGGCGTCGTCGAAGAAGTGCTGAGCTGGCGGCTCGAGCAGCGCAGGTATTTCGACTCCCACTTTGGCGGAGCCTTGCATCCTGGTCGACGCAATGTGCTCTTGAGCTCGCTGGAGCTAACTGGCTATAGCTTTCTCGACAACTACCGGCGGTACTCGCCCATTGTTTCAACCCTGTACGCATACCCGCGCCCGGGGATCGGCGTGGGTTGGTGGGCTGATTACGATCCCGCCCGTCGCCGGTTCGTCAACAGTGGGTTGATGGCGGACGCTCGCTTCGGCAAGTACCTGGTATCGCTCGGCCATAACCATGTGCGAAGCTCCAGTGTCCTGTCGCCGAACGCAAACCAGTTCCGCGGACTTCTGGTCATCGGCGACCAAGATCGCCGGGGCTGGAATGGTGCCTTTAGCGCGATTTACGACTTCCGTTCCGGGGTCATGCAATTCGCGACGGTGCAGATCACTTACAACACTGACTGCTGCGGCGTCAGCGTGCAATACCGGCGCTTCAGCTTTGGCGTGCGCGACGAGAACCAGTTTCGGATAGCGTTCGCCATTGCCAATATCGGCTCCTTCGGCACACTTCGCCGGCAGGAAAGGCTATTCTGAGCCGGGTGGTTCTTCTCCGGATGGCGGGCCCGCGGGAGAGTCGGCGGGTGACGTTTCGATGGCGCGGTCCAGTAAATCCGCAAAATCGCGGCTGCGACTCTCGATCTGCTGTTGCAAGGCCTCCAACTGTTCCTCGAGTGCCCTGAGCCGACTTGCCAGTTCCAGGCACCCCAGCACTGCCACTCGGGTGGGTGACAAATCTGGGGAGCGCGCAGCAATGCGGGTGAGCAGTTCGTCCACGGATGCGGCCAGCTGCTGGACCTTTTCCTCGGGCAACCGCGTTCGCAGCGTGAAAGTCTCCTGGAGTATGGTGACTGAAACAGTACGCTGGCCCGGGCGGCTGGAGTCCATGCCCCGCTGCCTCCCCGTCGTCTGTTCCCGGGGC
>JAUQPO010000233.1 GCA_030550335.1 Acidobacteriota bacterium | reverse complement strand
ATCTTGCCTCAGGTGGAGGACTTGGTCGCCGCCGCCGAAAGGGTCTTGAACTACTAAGGTGCGGTGGATTGCGGGTGGGGCAGAGGGATGTTTAGCAGGCGGTTGTGGTCCGGCGGGGGGCGCTGTTAGGCCACGGGTTGACGGTCTGCAGCGGCACTGGGTATTCTCTAGTAGAGAAACTGTGTTTGGCATCGGCCCCTTAAGCATCTCCGTCAAAGCCCAATACGCGCTCCGAGCCCTCTTCGACTTGACGCTCCACCAGTCGGGTACACAGCCAGTCAAGATCGCTGCTATCGCCCAGCGCCAAAACATCCCCCAAAAGTTCCTCGAGCTGATCCTGGCTAGTCTCCGGCAGGGTGGGTTCGTCGAGTCCCGACGTGGAGCCGAAGGCGGATACCTGTTGGCCAGGCCTGCCGACCAGATCACGGTGGGCCAGGTTCTGCGGTACGTCGAAGGTTCGCGTGTGTATCGCGACAGGCACCGCACCTCGGCCGACGACCCTTTTAGTAGTCTGTGGGCTCGAGTCGAGCAGGCTGTGTCGCAGGTCTTGGATCGCACCACATTGGCCGAGTTAGCCCGGGAATGGAACGAGAAGCAGAACCGCTACGTGCCGTATTGGGAGATTTAGCCTGGCTGGGGTGTGTCCCAATCGCAATTGACACGGAGAGGTGAGGCACCGTGATCTTTGAAGACAATTCCTTCAGCATCGGCCGGACGCCATTAGTCAGACTGAACCGGGTGACCGATGGCGCTCACGCAACGGTGGTTGCTAAGATCGAGGCGCGCAACCCGTCGTTTTCCGTCAAGTGCCGTATTGGCGCCTCGATGGTCTGGGATGCGGAGCGACGTGGCCTGTTGCGGCCGGGCAAAGAGATCATCGAGCCCACCAGCGGCAATACCGGCATAGCCCTGGCATTTGTGGGGGCAGCACGGGGCTATCCAGTGACACTGACCATGCCGGAGACGATGTCCATCGAGCGCCGGAAGATCCTCAAGGCCTTTGGGGCTAAGCTAATTTTGACGGACGGTGCATTGGGGATGCGCGGCGCAGTGGAGAAGGCGGAAGAAATCGCAGCCACTTACCCCGATCGTTATGTCCTTCTGCAGCAGTTCAAGAATCCGGCCAACCCCGACATACACTTCCGGACCACCGGGCCGGAGATCTGGGAAGATACTGAAGGCCGAGTGGACGTAGTGGTGGCGGGGGTGGGCACAGGCGGGACGATCACTGGGGTGTCTCGCTACATCAAGCACGTCAAGAAAAAGGCTGTAATTTCCGTGGCGGTGGAGCCAGCCGCCAGTCCAGTGATCACACAAAAGCTTCGGGGCGAACCGCTCCGACCCGGGCCGCACAGGATCCAAGGCATTGGGGCCGGATTTATCCCTGACACACTGGACCTGTCAGTAGTGGATCGAGTTGAACAGGTCACCGATGAGGAAGCCATCGAGATGGCTCGCCGGTTGGCGCGGGAGGAAGGGATCCTTTGCGGAATCTCGTCAGGCGCTGCCGCGGCAGTAGCGGCGAGGATCGCCAAGGAACCCGAGATGAAAGGGAAGCTAATCGTGGTGATCCTGCCTGACCTGGGTGAGCGCTACTTGAGCACAGCGTTGTTTGACGGGCTGGTCGACGACTGAGGCGAGCGTACTGGATTCGTAGTTGCGGCGAAAGCAATTCAAAGACCCAGCCACTGCGACTTGCCTGAGCTGGACGCGGAAAGCGTAGCCCACCTCTACCAGTGCCCCCAGTTCACTCGGCGGCCTCGATCCACAGCTGGCATGCACAGCGTCCACGCTCTGACCAGCTGTAGGCTTGTCTGCCGGCCGTACAGGCGAAAGGGGACTTGGCAAGGCGGGGGAATTAACGGTAAAATACAGCGACATGATTAGAGCCCGGTGGGCGGGGGCTCGTAGGAAAGGGGGAACGGGCAGGGCCACCCACCGGGCCTCGCGTAACGGGGACTCTGCCTATTAAGACGGGAATATGTGCTCCGACGGTTACACCCCGCAACGCGGAATTGGGGAATCTCAGAGAATTTTTGCCGGCCGGGCAGCCAGGATCCGTTCAAGCAAAGTGCTCAATTCCGTCTCCTCGATCAAGAGCTCGCGCTGCCACGGTCGGATCATCCCTTCACTCACCGCGTAGTCCAGAAACTCCAAAAAGCGATTCCAGTAGCCTGCCACATTCCACAACGCCAGAGGCCGATCATCCAGGCCGAGGATTTTCGCCGTCAGCACGGTGATGACTTCGTCGAGCGTTCCGAATCCGCCGGGCAAGGCCAGGAACGCATTGGAGAGCTGACTCATCAGGCGCTTGCGTTCTTCCAGCGAGTCCACAAGGTGTAACCGGGTCAACCGACGATGAACTACTTCCTTGGAAACCAGCGCCTGCGGCATCACTCCGATGACCTCGCCACCGTGCTCCAATACCGTGTCCGCTAGGATTCCCATCAGGCCCGTAGCACCCCCGCCGTAAACCAAACCGAGCTCGCGCTGGACGAGGGCCTGACCCAACTGCCGCGCCGCAGCCGCGTAAACCGGTTTGATCGTGCGGCTTGACCCACAAAACACGCAAATCCACTGGCGCGCCACCTTACCATTGTCGCAACGCCGGCGTGGGAAAAGCCCCATCCAGGCTGGACAGGGCGTTTCCGCTCTCCAACTTGTCGATCCGCGATTGTTATGATGGCGTTTTTCGGGTAGAGCGTATGAGCAAGCCTCCACATTCGCCCTTTGTCCCCGACGACGTGCAGTTGCCTGAGCTCACCGTGCGCGCCGTACTGATCGGGCTGGTTATGACCATAGTCCTGGGTGCAGCGAACGCTTACCTGGGCTTGCGTGCTGGAATGACCATCGCTGCCACCTATCCAGCGGCTGTGATCAGCATGGCTGTGCTGCGGGTGCGCGGGGGAACGATCCTCGAAGAAAACATAGCGCGCACTGCAGGCACCATCGGCGAGTCGGTAGCCGCTGGGGCCATATTCACGTTACCGGCATTCATCCTCTCGGGAGCTTGGGAGAGTTTTTCCGGCACGCAGGCGTATTGGAAATCGACGGCGCTGATGGCCGTTGGATCGGTCCTGGGCGTGCTCTTCATCTCGCTGGTTCGACGGGGCATGGTGGAGGATCCCGAGCTTCCATTCCCCGAATCCCGTGCCGCGGCAGAGATCCACAAGGCTGGACAACGAGGAAGCCACGCTGCGTGGCATTTATTCCGTCACGTACTGATTGGTGCAGCGGTCTACCTTGGAGGTGCCTTCAAGCTGTTCGCTGCGGAGAAAGACTTTATCCTTCGGGTCGGAGAACTAGGGCGCAGCCTGGTGCGTTTGGGAGGCCGCGATAGTGCACAACTCTTACCCGCAGGTGGGGTCACCATGGTTTCCGCCCCGGCCGTGAGCCCTGCTTACCTCGGCGTGGGGTACATCATCGGACCCGCTCTGGCGGCACTGAATTTCTCGGGTGGCGTGCTCGCTTGGGGCTTGCTGGTGCCGCTGCTGGTGTACTTCCTGGGACCCCAACTATCCAGTTATTTACCGGAAGGGGCGAGCGAGGCTTCATGGGCTTCGCTAGCCACCGCAGTCTGGTTACGCATCGTGCGCCCCATTGCCGTCGGCGGAATGCTGGTCGGGGCGGCCTTCACTTTGTTCCGGATGCGCCAGACGATCCTCGCGGGCCTAGTCCGGGCTTTCCAGGAACTCCGCCAGGATGACTCGCTCATCTCCCGTTTGCCCAGAACGGAACGGTACATGTCGTCCAAGACTGTGCTTTCGCTGATCGGCCTGGCGTTTCTCGCGATGCTGGCGCTGTATATCCAAATCTCGGGCCTGCTGTTGGCCAGCATCGTAGCCGCGGTGGTGTTGCTAGTGGCCGGATTTTTCTTCTCCACGGTCTCGGGAAGCCTGGTAGGTATGATTGGCTCGTCGAACAACCCCATCTCGGGCTTGACGCTTTCGACGTTGATCATCGCTGCTTTGCTGATGGTGTCGCTAGGGGTTTCGGGCCTTTCTGGTGTGGCCGTCGTGCTGGGCGTAGCTGCAGTCGTTTGCGTAGCGGCTGCGGTGGCAGGCGAGCTGCTGCAGGACTTCAAAGTCGGTCACCTACTCGGGGGCACGCCTCGCAATATTCAAATCGTCGAACTCATCGCTGTCCTGTGCGCCAGTGCGGTGATGTACGTGCCGTTGCTGATCCTTCATGAGGGCAACATCAAAGCGGGGGGCATAGGCTTTGGAGACCGACAGCTGCCCGCACCGCAAGCAGGCTTGATGGCTTCGTTGGCCGAAGGGATCGTACGGGGCGAAATGGCATGGCCACTGGTCGTGGTGGGGATCATGATGGGCTTCGCCATGATCCTGCTGCGCGTGCGCAGTCCCATGCTGGTTGCAGTGGGGATGTACTTGCCTTTGAGCACGACGTTTGCCATCTTCGTGGGCGGCGTCATCCGCTGGATCACCGACACGATTGCGGAGCGGCGGAAGCTGAACGAGGAGCAGCGCATGCGTGTCGAAAACGTGGGCGTTCTAACCGCGTCTGGGCTGATCGCTGGTGAGGCCTTGACCGGACTCGTCATCGCTACGTTCCGGTTCTTCGAGTGGCCCGTACCCCAGGTTTTCGCCGAGCCATCGTTCACCGCGGGCCTGGCAGTGCTCGCCTTTCTGGGATTCATCTTGATCCATACGCCCTTGGCCCAAGCGGACTCGGCTGCCGAGCCCGCATCCCCTAGGACCTGAGGAGGATAGGACTCGGTGATGACGCTCATGCAAACCATTCTCGCTACCCAAGTGCCTCAGGGTTCCGTCGCCCTGTGGTGGCTCGGTCAAAACAGCTTCATTGCCAAAAGCCCCCTGGGGATACGCGTGGGAATCGATCTGTATCTAACCGACCGCTGTGCCGAGCGCCATCCGGAGATCAACCTGCGACGCCGCGTACCTGCCTTGATCGCGCCTGAGGAATTGCAGCTGGACATCTTCGCCACCACGCATAATCACTGCGATCACACCGATCCCGAAACAATCCGGCGGTTCCACAACCGCCAAGGCGTACTGTTCGTGGGACCTCACCCCAGCTGTGAGACGTTCCGCTCCGTCGGTGTACCCGAACAACAGATGGTGCCCGCCTGGCCCGGCTGCACCATCCAGCTCGGAGACGTCACTCTGCACGGCACTTTCGCTTTGCCCACGGACGATTCAGATCTGAATCACATTGGCTATGTCCTGGAAGTGGCTGGAGGTCCGCGCATTTACTGGACGGGCGACACCAGCGATCACGAATTGCTCACCTCGGTGAGCAGGTATCGTCCAAACGTAATGATCGCCTGCATCAATGCAGGCTTCAACAACCTGTCGCACTGGGAGGCCGCGCGGCTGGCCAGCCGGATCCAGCCTCAGGTAGCCATCCCCTGCCACTGGGATTTATTCCCGGACAATGCCGCCGACCCCGAGCAGTTCCGCGCCGCCCTACGCATTTTGGCACCTCAAGTCCGGTACGTCCGTCTGGAACATGGCCAGGCTTGGATTTACCCGGACGTGAGCTAGCTCAGTGCGGGCTCCTGGAAATCCCATCAGCTCTGCTGAACGGCTAGTGGTGCACAGCGCGTTGGATCCGGTTGCGCGGAGCTATCCCACCCGGTCAGCCGCAACAGGGTTATGGACATTGGACGTTTTGACGCCTGGGTCCAAGTGGTTCACACGCCAGGGGTCCGAAATGCCAAATTGGTGTATGTGGGGTCGGTAGGCCTGGAGGAGTCGCAAGCAGGCCAACCATTCTGCCTCGGCTAGGATGGAGACAGCAACCTTGCCAGGGTCTACGGAGTTGGATGTCGATCA
>JAUQPO010000011.1 GCA_030550335.1 Acidobacteriota bacterium | reverse complement strand
CAGCAGCGCTGTCAAGATCACCACGCCACAGCCGATCACGTTGTACCACAGGAAGGAAATTTCGCTGAACAACGCCGCGGCGAAGATAGCGATCTCGCCGGCGATCACGCCTAGGAAGGCGGGCGTTCCCCCGACCCCCTTAAACAGGAAAGCCAAGGCGAAGACCCCCAGCAGGCCGCCGTAGAATAGGGATCCCAAGATGTTGACGGCTTCGATTAGGGCTCCCAGATGGCGTCCGAACTCGGCGGTGAGCACCGCGTAAGCGCCCCAGAATACCGTAGCCCAGCGAGCGACGCGTACGTAGTGACCGTCCGAGGCGTGAGGCCGCCAATGCCGTTTGTAAAGGTCGATCACGGTGACGGTGGCCAGCGAGTTGATCTCCGAGGAGATGCTGGACATGGCCGCACCGAATATTGCGGCGAGGATCAGGCCCACGACACCTGCCGGCAGATAACGCGTCACGAAGCTCAGGAAAATGTAGTTGGTGTCGTTGAAATTACGGCTTCCCCCACTCTGCTCCACAAGCCGAAAAGCTTGCTCGCGTGTGTCCTGTAGCTTCGCTTGGGCTTGCCGGAAACGATGCAGGGCCTGGTCGTAGGCCGCTTGATTCCCTTGCCGGCGCGCTTGGAGTAGCTGTTGTGCGGCTTGGCGCCGTTCGGCGAAGGCCTGCTCGTAGGCGTGCTGGACTTGCCGGAAGCGCTCCGGAGCGACCTGTTCGACTCGCTTGTACTCGATTGGATGGAACAGCAGGGGCGCGGGCACAAAGGTGTAGAAGGCGAAAACGATAACCCCCACCAGCAATATGAAAAACTGCATCGGGACCTTGGCCACGCCATTGAATAAGAGGCTGAGACGGCTCTGGGTGATGGACCGGCCCGTCAAGTAGCGTTGCACCTGGCTTTGATCACAACCGAAGTACGCCAACGCCAGGAACATGCCGCCCAACAAACCGCTCCAAACGTTGTAGCGGTCCTGCCAGCTGAACTGAAAAACGACCGGGTTCAGCTTGCCGGCTGCACCCGCTACGGTAAGGGCCTCGCCCAGTCCCATGTCTCCTGGCAAGGCGACCGTTGCCGCCACCACGGCCGCGAACAGTCCCAGCCACATGATGATCATCTGTGGAAACTCGGTCCAAGCTACTGCTTTAGCGCCGCCGAGCGTGGTGTAGAGGATGGCTACCACGCCCATGATGATCGGTGTCAGCGTATCTGGCCAACCCAGGATCACCGTGAGCACGATAGCCGGAGCATACAGGGCCACGCCGATTGCCAGTCCACGCTGGATCAGGAAAATCACGCTGACCAGGGCGCGCGTTTTGGCGTCGAAGCGCTGTTCGAGGTACTCGTAGGCGGTGTAGACGCGTGCACGGTGGAACAGCGGTACCGCCGTGGCCGATAGGATGATCATGGCTAGCGGCAGGCCGAAGTAAAACTGCACGAAACGCATTCCATCGACGTAGGATTGGCCGGTTGTCGAGATGAAAGTGATGGCGCTGGCTTGGGTGGCCATAATGGAAAAGGCCATCACAGGCCACGACATGCTCTTGCCGGCCAGCAAGTACTGGTGGGTAGTGTTGGCGCGGCGGGAGCGGACCATGCCATACGCGGCAGCAGCCACGATCGACCCAACTAGGACGAGCCAATCGAGAACCCGCATGGAGTACCTCTAGAGCCAAGTGGTCCCAGGCGCTTCCTGACCAAGGTACCAGGTCGCAGAACTGATCGGGGTCGACACGGAACGTTGCAGGCACCTGGCGGCGTGATGCTCAGGAACCAGAGTCCTGGGTCAAGGTTGGTGATGGTGCTCCCGGAACGCCAAGGCTTATCGTCGCGGGGTTGGCAAACAGGGGATTCCCAGGCCTTTGCTCAGAAGGTAGGGTCCTCACGCAAGGTGTAGGGGAGGTGGCCGGTGCCGAGCTTGATCCGCGCGGTGGGATGTTTCTCGGGCGCCGGTCTGGAACGTTCCGACTGCCCGTTGGATGGCGCAGGCTCCGAGTGGCGGTATTTCGGGTAAAATATAGGGCGAGGCGTGGCGTTCAAGCCTCGCTACTGTGCGCCCGTAGCTCAGCCCGGATAGAGCGCTTGCCTCCGGAGCAAGAGGTCGCTGGTTCAAATCCAGCCGGGCGTACCATCCCCTAGAGGTTGCCCCGCCTGACCGAGAGAAGCTAAGCCTCACTTTACATGGGGTTCCTGGGTTTGTTCGCCCGCCTGGCGCACGAAAGCGGGCGGTTCGACTCGCGCATAACAGGCCGACGGCTCAAGGGGACAATTGAGCGGTAGAGCCAACGGCCGAGCCGCAACATCTTCGCCTCGTCCGCTTGGATGGCTAATCGGCTATCGGCCGCCTGCGTGAGAGGTTTAAAGGTCCCGGCTCGAGCCCGCTCGTCAATCAGGGTGGAGTGCCTCTGCTGAGGCGGTTTCGTGCGCTCCACAACAGTTGTGCCCGCAGGGTGGCCGGCATGGGAGGCGACAGTGGGCTTCACGGTTGTGGCTGCCCAGGCCAGCAGGATTGTTTTGTTGGCGAGTGCCATCCACGATGACTGGGTGCAGTTACACTGCCCGCGTCGGACCTCCGTGAGGCCGCTGACGCTAAGGCATGCAGGTTGCTTTGCGAGCTGCGAGTGAAACGAAGCTGGAGCTCCGCGCGGGCTAACCCCCGCCGGGAGGTACTGAAGCGAGGCGGCAGTTGCGGACAGTTGAAGCACTTCAACTTGGGGTCGTGCTGCGACGGCCTTAGCAGGGTGAGGCTTGTTGGGCCCGCGCTAGGGCTTGGCGTCCCGGAGTGTAGCTCCAGCTGGCTGAGTTACATGCAGTGTGAATCGAGGCAGGTGGGCGAGCCATTGACCTGTGTTCCCGCTGGGCTCAGGAGTTTGCCCAGTCAGCGGGAGGATGTTGAACCGTTCGAGTGCACCACCTGCCCCAAAGGTTCGGCTGCGCCAAACTCACTCCACAGCTGGCCGCGCCAGCATGGGGCGGAGGATCAAATTCACCAACACCATGATCACTGAGAACACCGGCAGGACCAGCAGGCCCTGTTTCAGCCCAGTGGCTTGCTCTCCGGCGATGGTGCCGATGATGGGCGAGCTGACGACCAGCCCGATCCAGCCCGAGGTGATCACGATCCCCATAGCTGTGGCGGTCATCTTGCGGAAGGTGTTGCCGACCATAGCCAACGTAGTTGGAAACACGGGCGCCATGGCCAGGCCAGCGCAGAAGACCAGCACCCAAGCGATGCGTGGGTCGGTGGTTTGCAGCATGGCATAGGTGGTGATCGCCATGAACACAGCTGCCCAGAGTGTAGCGGTCTCCGCCCGGACCTTGATCAGGATCGGCGCCACTACCATGCGCCCGATCAGCAGCCCGAGAGCGAAGCCCAGCGAAAGTATGTTTAGGGCTTGCGATTCGGGGATCCCCTGAGCTTTCAAATGCAGCGCTAGCCAGTTCCAGACGCCCACTTCGCAAGCCACGTAAAGGAATAGGAACAAGGCTAGCAGCCAGAGCACCGGGCGTCCCACCAATTGGCCGGCCTCGGACAAGCGGAAGCTGCGCTCGCCACTGGGCGGGGGCATCTTGGTGAGGCTGTGAATGGCTAAGGTGATGACCGTGAGCACCGCCGCCAGGTAACACATGTAGATAGCGTTCCCCGCGAGGAAGTTTGCGGCGATGAACGGAGTCACCAGACCGCCCAGGCCGAAGAATAGATTCAAAAAGTTCAGCACGGTCGCCCGGCGGGCTTCACTGATGTCGCTGACCAGAGCGTTGGCCCCGGTGACGATGATGCCTCCTCCCAAGCCCAGTAGCGCCATGGCGCCCACGATCATCGCGTAACCGGTGGAATTCGGCAGGGTGAACAGCGCGATGGCGATGAGCGTGAGTCCGAGCAGTAGACCGGTTTTCTTGCCCTTGTTGTCAATCAAAGGGCCAACGGAAACTGAAGCCACGGCGAGCCCTAAACCCTGGGCGAGCGCTATATAGCTGTTTTGTTCCGGCGTGAGCCCGAACGTCTGAGACAGATAAGGCAGAATCGTGCCCAGCATGGCAGCGATCACGCCGTAGACGAAGATGGCCAGAATCGCGGCGAGAATCAGCATGGGGCTTCCTCCAGCGGAACTGAAAAACCGCGACCGGGCCCTGCTGGCCTGGTCGCGGTTTGAAATCTTATCAGAAAACCTCAGGTGTCAGACAAAGCTGTACTTGCGAGCGTTGTTGTCCCAGATCACTTTCTTGCCGTGGCGATAAGAGAGTGTGGCCATGTGACCCGAGATGGCCGCTTCCTGGCCGATCTCGACCGGCGCTACGAGCTTTTCCTTGCCCAAAATTGCATGGATCCAGTTGCGCAAGTGGGCCTCGACGGCCAGGTTGTCGTTGCGGGGCAGGAAGAGCTTGACCTCTCGGCGTGCGGCGACGTGCTCCGGCGGTTTGCCCCGGAAGGTCTCCGGGTAAAAGTTCAGATACTGGCGCTCGAGAACTTCAATTGTTCCCTCGGTACCCAGGAACTGCTCGCCATACTGGTAGTGGTCGTTGCCAAAGTAGCAACTGTAGTTGATGTGGAAGCGGTCAGGATACTCGTAGATGGCGCTGAAGGTGTCCGGAACCTCGCGGTCGTCGTCCGGATCTGTCCACCGGTAAATTCCCCCTGAAGCGACGCAGGAGATCGGCACGCTCTTGCCGCAGACAAAGTGCGTGATGTCGGTCTGATGAACGAGCAGATCCGTAGAGATGCCGCCGGAATAATCCCAGTACAGGCGCCACTGGTAGAATCGCCGTTTGTCAAAGGGTCGCTTGGGCGCTGGGCCGAGGAACCGTTCCCAGTCGGTGTTCTCGGGGCTGGCATCCGCAGGAATCTCGTACCGCCAGGCTGGGTTGTTCGGTAACGAGTTGCGGTACCAGAAAGCCCGAACGTAGTGCACCTCGCCGATCATGCCCTGATCGATCATGTCCTTGGCGAAGTGATAGAGTGAGTTGCTGCGGTTTTGCGTGCCCACCTGGATCACGCATTTACTTTTCCTGGCAGCCTGAAGGATTTCTTCACCCTCCTCGATGGTGTGGGCGAGCGGCTTTTCGACGTAAATGTGTTTGCCGGCTTTGATGGCGTCGAGCGTCATGCGATGGTGCAAATGCTCAGGCGTAGCGATAATGACTGCGTCCACCTGGGGGTCGGCCAAAATTTCGGTGTAATCTTTTGTGGCGCGGGGAGTGTTGCCTCCCATGGTTTGCACGCGGTCTTTGGCTCGCGCCAGCCTGCCGTCGTAAGCATCGCAGACCCACGTGAACTGACCGATGCGCCCCAGTTTGCCCACGTAAAATCGCTCGAGCAAGTAGTAGCCACGGGCTCCCGAACCAATCAGCCCGATGTTCAGCCGCTCGGCGGCTCCGAGCCGCGGCAAAATCGCCGGAGCCAAGCTTGCAGCCGTCGCCTTCACGAACCCTCGCCTGGTGAAGTTTTGGAGCATGAGTGCGTCTCCTCGTCTTATCCCTGATTTTTCTCCAGGATACAGCATCGAATGCGGCTTGCAGGTTGTGCAGGCACGAGCTTCGTTCCTGGCGGCTGACGGGGCTCGGCTACCCATCGAATGCTGAGCCGGGCCCATGGGAATTTCCGGCACTGGAACTAGCGCGTAGTGGAAAGGGTCAAAACCTTTAACGCCCCCGTAAAAATCGGCGCCAGATGGGCTCGCTCCAGATTGGCGAGCACCACCACGACAATGCCCGGTTCAGGGAGCATGATGAGTCCCGTGGATACGCCCGGCTGACCGCCCGAATGTCCTACGGTGCGTTGCCCTGCCCAGTCCTCAATGGACCAACCCAAGCCGTAATGGGTCAGTTGGCCGTTACGCAATCGTTGTCGGGTCCACATTTGCTCTACCGTTTCAGGCTTGAGCAAGGCACCGTTACGTACGGACAGGGCGAATCGCACTAGGTCGGCGGCGGTGCCCACCAGGCCTCCCCCGGGGATTTTGTTGCTGTTATCCGCCCAGACACAGTTTTCGATTTCGCCCGTCGCATTGAGACGGTAGCCTCTGGCGCGGCGCGGGATGAGGCGGTAGACATCATCGACTTGGGTATCGCGCATCCCAGCAGGCGCGAAGATATGCTGCTGCAAGTAAGCCGCGAAACTTTGCCGGCTAGCCGCTTCGACGATGGCGCCAAGCAACACGTAACCGTAGGTCGAATACACGAACCGCACCCCGGGCGGGCTCACCAGGGGGTCGTCTTTGAACTGCTCTAGAGCAGCAAGCAGGCTAGTGTAGTGCCGCGTGTTGTGCAGCTCTTCCATCGACCGGTAGTGCCGTATGCCCGCCAGATGTCCTAACAACAGTCGTGGAGTGATTGGCCAAGGCTTCTGGGGGAAGGACGGGACGTAACGTTGGACGGGGGCGTCCAAGTCCAACTGTCCCGCTTCGGCCAATTGCAGCACGGCTACGGCAGTAATCGGCTTGGCCAAAGATGCCAGCCGGTACACAGTGCGCTCGGTGGCGGGAACTTTGTGCTCGAGGTCAGCGAAGCCGAACCCCTCCGTCCAGACCAACTGGCCCTGGTGGGCGACGGCCACCGTGAGTCCAGGAATGCGCTGCCGCGCCATTTCAGCGTGAATCAAGCGGCGCAGCTGGTCGAGCTGTGCGGGCTCGAGTGCAGCAACAGGAAAAGCAACTAAAAGCAATCCAGCCAGGTAGAGCGCCCCTGGCATTCCCCCCATGGCTCGCGGACGTCTAGTTTACCGGATTGGCCGCAGCCTGAGGCTGGGATCAGCGTTCAAGTACCCGGGCGGCAAGACTCTCCTTTCACACAATGTCCGATCCCGGAATGGAGTTGAAAATAGCGTTGGTAATGTTGGTGACCAGCCCAGGGTCAGTATAGGCTGGGTTCGTTCGCAGTTTTTCCCAGTCAGGATCCTGGCGGAATCGTGTCCACGCCTCGTCGCGCTGCGCAAGGCTGTCGAAGACTACGAGGTAGGTCAGATGGGGGATGTGTGGGCCGGCCAAGGCGTACCCGAAGAACACTGGTCGAATGCCCACCTTGCGGAAGATCTCGATCTCGCCATGGTCGAACTGGTGGACTTTGCGTGCCAGCGTGAGCGTGTTTTCCGATTCGTAAGTACGGAGCTCGAAGACATGCGAGCCACTTTGGGGACGCTCAGGAGGCATTATCTTTGGAAAGCTTTTAAACGCCCGCAACAACCAGCGTTCCATGCGCTGGTACTCGAAGCCGGTGCCAGTGTGGTACGCCTCGAGCGCCTTCAGTAGGTCTTTGTCTTCCTCAAGCTTGGTACAGGCTTCTTCCCACCGCGCGAGGCTCGGGTAACTAGCAACCACCAAGATGGAGGGCGTGGCCGGGGCAATCACCGGACTGAGCAAACCGACGACCCCTGCTCCTGCCCGGCGCATCGCCGGGGCCATCGCCTCGGCCCAGAACTTCCGAGCGCGATTGGCCTGTTGCTCCGCACTATTTCGCAGATAAACCCAGGTGAGCTCGATGACTTCCGGCGAGCCGGTTGAAGAAGCTTGGCTCGCGGCTAGCGGTGCGGGTAAGGTCGTTAGAAATCTTCGCCGATCCATACCGTTTCAATGTACAGGAAACCCGCACTTCGGTGCTCGTGGACTGGTCTGTCGGAGCTCGATACGTCACGCAGGTCTGCGCGTGCTTTCACGGCGACCCCTCGGAGTTTCGGTTTGTGCGCGGTCAGACGTACTCGAGCGGGCTCTGATCCTATGCAGCTGCGGGCACGAACACATTGTCGCCAGTCCCTGGGCCCACGGATTCTTGTCCCTTTAAGCAAAGGTTTCACTGCTGATGGCCTGCCGGATCTCTGCAAAAATCGCTCAACACGGCTGCTTGGAGGCCTACCTCGTCAGAACTTTAGTAGCCGTCTTCGACGATGGAGTCCACCGGTGCTGCCACGATCTTCAAAAAATTACTCCTCAAGCTGGAGCCCGCCATTCCTATTGACGTAAGTCCCTGATGGTGGTTTGTCAAGAGGCCCGGGAACCGCGGTAACCAGCCCAGAGGGTTAGTCCGGCAGCCTATCGCCGTGACGACTCAGCAGCCAGACCTTGTTTTCGTGACCAGCTGCTTTGGTTCTGCTTGTCCGATGATTGTGGACTCCAGGGGCTCTCGTATACGCCATCGGAGACCGTTGCTTGGTAGGTGTAACGCCGTGTATCAAGTCCAAGGGTTCCGCAAGAATCGATGAGGGTCCCAGTAGGGGGTCGCGCTAGAGACGGGGTAGATACGGCAAGCCTATCGACCCGTGTAAAGGTCAAGGCAAGCCCACGCGAGCAGTGAGAGCTGCAGGTCTCGTACGAGGGGTCTCTTCGTTCGCTCTTTGAAGGCATCTCAGGTCTACCGGCAGGCAGCACACTTAAGTCCTGAATGGGACGTCCGGCTAGCGTGGCTCCGGATTAGGAAAAGCTCCCCTCTGGGGATACAGGCACAGGAAGGGGCAGGGATTCACCCGCAAATGCCGAGGAGCCCGGGTTGGGTTGCGTCTGGCTGGCTCTAAGCAATAGCAACTGCTTCAAGAAGAAAGGACGGGATCGCAGGTGGCTGACGAAAACTTCCAGAGCGTGGCGGAGGGAGAGGGATTCGAACCCCCGGCACCCGCTCAGGGTGCTGCGGTTTTCAAGACCGCCGCCTTCGACCGCTCGGCCATCCCTCCGCACTTCAATCTAGCTGACTTGCCGTCACGCAAGCAACGCCTGAAGGGCTCTGGAAAGGTTCTCCTAGCCCCTGTCCTAGGCTACTGCTGTAGGGCGTCTGGGTCTAGTGCGCGGTGGATGTGGTCCGGCTGCGGAATTGCTCTGATCCAGGCCAGTCGCGCGCTTGACTGGGGGCCGCAGAATCAATAGGGGGCGATCGATGGGATCAAGCTTACGCAAGCTTTGGATCCACTGGCGCTTCCGCTTGGCGGCACTTCAGGTGCGGTGGTTTGGCTGGCGCGGCCGAGCCTACCATAAGCACCTGGAGAGTGAACTCCACGATTACCAACAGCGCTTCGCACAGGAGAACGAAGCGCTGTTCGAGCCGGCGCCTGCTGTGTGGGTGGAGGTGGAGCGCAGGGCGGCCAACTTGGTGCGCCAGAAGGTGGGTTACACACCGCTCGATTACGTTGTGGCGAAGCTGCAAGGGCGCCGCTCAGCCCGGATGTTGTCGCTAGGCTGCGGAGCCGCCGGGCTCGAACTGATGATCGCCGAACAGGTCCCGGCGCTGCAAATCGTTTGCGTGGATGTCAATTCCGAACTCCTTGGGAGAGCGCAACGGGCCGCAGAGCAGCGCATGCTCCAGCGGGTGGAGTTTGAACAGGCGGATCTCAATCGGATTAAGCTGCCCTGGGAAAAGTTCGACCTGGTGTTTTGTCATGCTTCGCTGCATCACTTGATTGAACTCGAGCACGTGGCCGAGCAGATCCGCCGCACCCTAGTCTCCGGGGGCTTGCTGGTGCTGGTGGAAATCGTCACGCGGAATGGCTACCGCATGTGGCCCGAGACGCGCCGTATTGCCCGGGCGTTGTTCCAAACCTTGCCAGAGCGGTACCGGTTGAACCACACCGCATACCGGCCAGAAAAGCGTGTAGACCGCCAGCTGTGGGAGTGGGATACGCGCTCGGCTGGAATGGAATGCGCCCGATCGGAGGAAATCCTACCTGTGCTGAGGCGGTTCCTGCACCCGGTCCATCTCGTGCCTTACTACTGTTTCGTGCGGCGCTTTTTCGATACGATGTACGGCCCGAATTACGACTTGAGTCGGCCGCTCGATCGGGCGATCCTCGACTGGTTGTGGGAGCTCGATTGCTACTACTTGGATTCTGGGGTGTTAAGGGGTGAGACGGTGTTTGCCGTGTTCAGCAAAGCTGAGGGCTGATCGGATGGGAAATGAAGTAGGTTCATTGGGCTCCACGGACCCTGTTAGCCCCACGAGACGGGGATCCGGTTAGCAGAAACGGGTTCGCTGCCAGAGCAGCAAGCCGCAAAACACTAGGATGCCCACCGAAGCGGCCAACAGCACCACCAGCCACGGCCAGTACAGTTCCAGGCTAGTGGCCCGGACTTCGCTCGCCAGCCAAACGAGCAGGAGGGTGGCCAAGGCGGCCACTACATAATCCCACAAGGACCGCTGACCCGGATCCACCACGGTATCTTGACCGTGCGCAGCCGCTTCCAGCCGAGCCAGCTCCAAGCCATATCGGAGTGACTCCCGCTTCCTAGCGCGCTGCCACGCTTCGAGCTCTCCCGTAGGGGCCTCCGCCTGGCTGATGGCTATGGCCCCGAGGACCATCAGTAAGGACCCGGCCACGACGAGCATTTGCCCCGTCTGGGTAAGCTGCGCCATTTCGCCAAACACCAAAGCCCCCCAAGCGAGTCCCCACAGCTGATTGGTGTTCGACAAAGGGATGCCGCGCCCAATCCCCACGTACTTGGCTGCATACTGTTGGAACAGATCCCCAATCACCCAACACAACCCGCCCAGAAACAGCCAGAACAGGACAGGCCGTGCGGCAGCTAGCTGGCTGGCTAAGCCATCCCAACCACCGGCGAAAGCCCAGCTGATGACAAACATCGCTGCCAGCTCACCGAACGTGAATACAGTGACAAAGGACAGCGGGTTCATCCCACTGATGTAGGCTTTCCGGTACGGGATGTACATAGTCCCCCACAGCAGACCTGCACCGAGAGCGGCAACAATACCGGCCAGGGCTCCGTAGCCTTCTGGGCGCTGTTGGTAAGAGGTCGCTAGAGCTAACAGAGCTGCGCCCAACACAATTGCTGCGGTGCCGCCAACGACTTTTGCACCGTTGCGGCGCCCTCCCCCGCGAAGCTCTCCGAACAACAGCCAGCCCCAAAACAACCCCACCAGGCTGTTGGTATTCCACAGCGGGAACGCGATCGAGAGGCCGATATTCCGGATCGCGAAGATAGTCAGCGTATTGGCCACCGCCCACAGCATGCCAGCCAGCAATGCCCAGACGATCAAATGGGGTTTGTCTCGCAGGTCTCTCCAGACATATCCGGTTCCTTTAACAACCACTGGGAGCGTCCACCGAGCGGTAAACACTCCTAGAACCATCCCCAGCGAGATCACAAATGGCGAGAGCCCTATGGTGACGAGCTTCGTAGGAGCTTCAGCGGCCCCCAGCCAGGCTCCGGCGGCTAAGCCACAGAGAACGCCTAGGCGGTGCAGGCTGGTGCGTGTCTGGAGTTTGCCAAGTGAAGTTGCCACGCTCATCGGATCAAGCCGAGCAATAGGACGCCAGCCACCAGCACGATGGCGGGGATCCAAAAATGGGCATCGGTGACCACCAACCTCCACAACGAACGGCGTGGAGCTGAGTTGGGCCGTTTCATGGCAAGCATCACCGATTCTATGGGAGGCGGGAAGGGCAAGTCAAAGGGCTACGAGGAGTTGTGGTACTGGCTAGATGCGGCTCGAGCTGTGGTGAGCCTCGCGCTGGCCGGTGCTAAATTAGTTTATAGGGTCCACGGATCGGATCCCCGGTCGTCCAACGGTAGGACAACGGCCTTTGGAGCCGTGAATCGAGGTTCGAATCCTCGCCGGGGATCCAGGGCTGACCCAGAGCGCGGAGCCTACCCGTCACGGAGTTCCCGCAGCCACTCTAGTTAAGAAAGCCCACGCGCGAGTGGCTTCAAGCTTGCGTCATCGATCCACACTGTTCCACGAATTTTGCTATCGATTTTGCGGGAAGGGTCTCGACAAACACGGATAGTGGCTAGGCCCGGCCGGGGCATCCGGAACCGCAGTTCTACTTTCTGCCAGCCAGTGGTGCGCAACAGGCTCTCGCTGCGGTTCTGATAGCTGGCAGGGCCCGGGTGTTCTACCGAAAAATAGACCCCTTGGTCGGTGGTCAATCCATCGGTTCTCACCCAAATTTCGAACTGGTACTCGCCCTGCCGGAGCCAGCAGGATTGGGAGACGTGTCGGAAAACGACATTTTCCTGGCCGAGGAATTCGATTTTTAGGCACTGACGACCACTGCGAGGTCGGTCCGTCGATTGGCTGATGACCGCACCCGCTGGGGGAGAGGTTTGCCAGTCAAAAGGCACCGGTTGGAACGGGTGCTCGAAACCGCCATTATAGACATGCTCCGTAACCAGGTATTGTTCAGGCGGCTGAGGGGCCATTTGTCGCCAAGTTTGGGCGGCCTGTTCCCATAAGCTTTGGCGTGCAAGGTAGCGTATGTAGAGGGTGGCTAGCTCCAAAGGGGGCTGGTGGTCGGCACACAGCCACGGCCAGACTTGCAAGACCGTGGCCGGCGCGGCCCAGCCGAGCAGGTGCTGGAAGTACGCGTATCGTGCTTCTGGGAGCTGGGGCAAGCCGTGTTGAAGAACTTGCTGGAGGGGCAATCCAAATCGTCGGTAGTAGCTAAAGATCACCGCGTCGTAGACTCGCGTCAACTCTAATGTCCGGCTGGTATGCCGAAGCGCGGTGGTGAAGTCGCTGCGATTGAAGTAGAAGTTGGCCAGCCGCATTTGTAGCGGAGCCAGATTCGGTCCCAAAGCGCTGGCCATCTGAGCTGCGCGTTGTGCACGCTGGGCATCACCTTGTTCGTCGAACCATTCGGCAAGCTCGCACCAGTAATACGCGTTACCTGGATCACCGGCGACTTTGCGGAGCGGCGGACTCGTGGACTCGGGGGGAACTAACCATGCTTCCCACGCGGGCAGCTTCAGCAGGCCGTAGTACATTAGCGCCAGTGGAAGGCTCAGGGCGGCGAGCAATATTCCCAGTACCAAGCGAACCCGCATAGTGCTTTTCTACCTCATTGATGCCACTGGTGGGGTAGGACAATTTTTCATCAGAATGCTGTATGGGTTGACATGGGCGCGGGGTGATGGTAAGGTTGATAAACCGAGGGGGCAAAACCGGAGGTAAAGCCTGGGCGACCGAATATTGAGCCGCTCGGGGCTTTGCGGCGGGAAGCGGGAATGGAATTTCCCTGGTACGTATTGCGTGTCCGCCCTCACTTTGAACGGGTTGTTTCCCTGAGCTTGCGCCAGAAGGGGTACGAAGAATTTGTGCCCTGGTACCGTGTGCGCCGGCGCTGGTCCGACCGAGTCAAGGAAGTAGATTTCCCCCTCTTCCCTGGGTATGTATTTTGCCGATTTGATCCCCTCGATCGCCTGCCGATTTTGCAAACCCCTGGGGTTGTGGGCATTGTGAGCTTTGGAAGGGAGCCGGCTCCTGTGGACGAGTGCGAGATGCAGGCGATCATGCGGGTGGTGAACGCTCAGCGACGAGTGGAACCCTGGCCGTTCTTGCGGATCGGGCAACGGGTGCGGCTGGTCGGGGGTTCACTGGATGGGTTGGAGGGGTATTTGGTGGAGATCAAGAAGGATCGGCGGCTGGTAGTGTGCGTGACGTTGTTACAGCGCGCGGTGGCGGTGACGTTGGATCGGGAGCGGGTCGAGCCTATTTGGGGAACTGGGCGGCAGGTGGTCGAAAGCGGTGGGGGATGGCGGTTGCGCCCGGCGAACTGAGGGGTGGGTCTGACGCCGTAATACAAACAAAATGAAGCACTTATTTGTTGACGAGTGCTTGCAATCGAGCGTAAGATACTTGCAGTTGGGTTACAGGAGGAGCACATGTGGCTGAAGATGTGCGGGGCCGCGTTGTTGGTTGCATCTTTGGCGGTTGCGGCTGGGCCGATCGGCAAGGTGAGTAGCGCGAAGCCTTTTCTGTTGAGCGGCACCGAGGTTCCGGCGGAAGCCATTGCCAAGTGGCCTTTGGTATCGGGCGACGAGATCGTGACATTGGAAGCCCCTGTTCAAGTTGACTTGCGCGATGGCAGCCGAGTGTGGTTGATGGCTGGTTCCAGGGCCCGGGTCAGCGTTGAGGAGCGTGGGGTTGTGGTGAGGCTCCAGATGGGTGCTCTCCGCTACCGGCTCGCTTCAGGCGGGCAGACAAGAATCGCCGCTCTTGACTCCGAGTTGCTTCCCTCGGAGATCCGGGAGGCGCGACTCGTCTTGACACGATCGGAGGCCTATCTGAACCCGATCAGTCCAGGTTTGGAGCAACTGATGGCCATTTTGCCAAATTTCCAGCAGAGCTCGTTCGCGCGGCGTTTCCGGATCACGCCTGCCAACCTCGATTTCGTAACGGCCTGGAGACAGTATGAGCCGAGCTGGGGTACGCCGCCGTATGAGCCTGGTCGAGGCATAGAGCCTCCATACACACCCCCGAGCGGGGTTCCGAAACCGGTGAGTGCGTACCGCCCGTAGGCGTTATACGGGAAGGCGGAGGAGATACAAAGTCCGTCTGATGAGGAGGAAGTGGCGATGTCGGGGTTGAGCCTAAAGCTAGTGGGCGTGGCCAGCTTGTTTGCTGCTCTCGCTTATCCGCAACCAGTTATTAATCCCGCTGGCACGGTCAATGGCGCTGACTATTCCCGAGCACTCGCTCCCGGGGCCATCGCTGTCGTCTATGGAAGCCAGTTAGCGTCGGGCTTCTTCCCGGCCCCCGCTATGCCATTGCCCACCTCCCTTGGGGGGACGTCAGTACAGGTTTCCGATGGCGTGAGAACTGTTTTGGCCCCGCTTTATTACGTCATGCCCGGACAGGTGGCCTTCCAGCTGCCATACGACATGGGCCCCAATGTCACTGTCCGTGTGGTGACGCCTGCCGGCACAAGTAATCCGGACACACTGACCTTGGTAGGAAGAGCGCCCAGATTATTCTCGGTCGATCAGAGTGGCAAGGGACGTGCTGTCGCTTTGCACGCCGATTGGGAGTGGGTGTCCCGGCAAAAGCCCATGAAGCCCGGCGAATGGATCTCGCTGTATGCGAACAGCATGGGTGCAGTGACGCCGCCGATTGCTGCAGGCGTAGGAGCAGGGGACGGCAAGCACCCTGCTAATCCTTTGAATGTAATCCCTGTGCCGACCACCGTGTTGATAGACAACAAGCCTGCCCAGGTAGGCTACGCCGGGCTTGTGCCTTACATCTCGGGGGTTTACCAGATCAATGTCTTCACCCCCTACTACGATGTACTTGGCGACCTGGAGGTACGGGTAGTCGTAGAAGGCGCTTCCAGCCAAGCCGACATGACGCTACCTGCCGAGCCCAACGGATTCTACTGGGTGCTCGGTGCAGGGAAATTCCCGAATGGGCAGACCCGGACCGCTGTACCTGGGCCCGGTTCGGCAATCGCGTTCATGCATATGGACCGCGAGTTGTGGGGTGATGACGGGTATGGGCGCTGGACGTTGAACTCGCATCTTGGCCCGGAGTTCCGTGCGACGTCGGGTCTGGCGTTGACCCTGCGTCTCGGTGGGGTGATCGTTTATGACAACAACGGAATCGAAAATGGCACCCACGGCGGGTATTACGACAACTCTGCCGGAACCGTGCCCGATGCTCAAAAGCCCGGACTTTACGAATGGTACTCGATGTCGGGTCATCTGCGGGCCATCTTTGCTGGGTATTTCCGCTTGACCCAGGCCACAACGTTCGATGAGATCATTGGCTACTTCGACGGCAATGGGAACCCTGAGCTCCGGTTTGATCCAGCCAATGTGTATAACCGCTTCCGGATGAACATCTGGAGCAATGGCCCCGGTGGAACGCCGGCGGTGAACAGCTTTACCGGAGATGTGTTCTCTTCAGACAGCGTGCCGGGTACCTTTGAACTATCTCGGACAAATGTTGACCGGGTCTTCCGCGACGGGGCGCGGGACCGTATCTGGCGCGTCGTCTACCGTCTCTCTCGGCCGTTCACGTTACCCGCGGGTGAATACTGGTTCTCTCATGACGTGGCGACACCGGACAGCGGGTTGCCGGCACGAGTGCTGGAGCTGAGCGGCTTGCGCGAGCGGGCTGCTAATCTCGGCCGACTGATACGGCCTATCCCAGACGCTTTAGTCATGGTGGTTCGGTAAAGTTTCCGACGCGGCCAGGGCTTGGATGGAGCGGTGGCTGCTTGTCGCGATCGGTCTCTTGTTCGCGGCTATTGCATTCCGCTGGGGTGGCGTGGAACCCCAGGAGTGGGTGTTAGCCCTGGTCGCGTCGGGCGCTATCCTAGCCCTCAGTGGAATACGCCGCGGCCAGCCAATACTCAGACCAAACCGCGTATTGCTGGGTTGCGCGGTCGCTTTGGTTAGCTGGTCTTTTATTCAGGCTCTTCCGCTGCCGCCTCAGCTAGTCCAACTGATCAGCCCTGCGCGCTATGCCTACTACTTACACACCCGCGAAATGACAGTTCCGGGGACGTGGACCTCTCTTAGCCTTTTTCCGGCTGAGTCGTTCAGGTGGGCTGTGACCGTGCTAGCTTTATCGGGATGGTTTTTGCTGGGTCGGTGGCTGGTCTACCAGTTCAGTCCGGTGCCGTGGCGAGTTGTTGTTCCGTTTCTCGTGGTGGCTGTGGCACAAGCAGTTCTTGGTTTGGTGCAAGTGTATGCCGTCGGGGCTCCGCTGGCCCAGGGTACGTACGTCAATCGCAATCATTTTGCCGGCTTGTTAGAACTGGCTTTCCCTCTGCTCGTGACTGGCGGGTTAACCGCCTATTGGAGCCGGCGTCACCGCCGCGAAGCGCCACTCGCCCCAGCACTTTTCGCCGGCCTTATTCTTGGAGCCGCAGCGCTGGTGGTCATTGCTGTTGTCTTGTCGCTTTCACGCGGTGGGTTTGCAGCAATTCTGTTTTCAGCCTTGTTGATGGGGGTTGCGGCCGCGACTCGGACTTTGTCAGGGAAGTGGCGAGCCGTGGCCTTAATGCTGGCGGCGGTAGCGGTGGTTTCCGGCTTCCTCTACTTGCCTACCGACGCTTTGATCCGTCGGTTCGCGGCCCTAGCGGAAACCGAGGAGCTTTCCGCAGACACCAGGCTGCAAATCTGGAAAGACACAATCCGAATGATCCGGGCGTACTTGTGGACGGGTTGTGGTTTGGGTGCTTACCAATCCGCTCTGATGCCCTTCTGCCGAACGGCTCCAATGAACACGGTAAACTTCGCCCATAACGACTGGCTTCAACTATTAGCTGAGTGGGGGTTGATCGGTTTCACTCTGTGGTTGGTTCTGGTGGTCCGGTGTTTCCAGGCTGCTGTTGCGGCGAGTCATTCCCCGCAGTTCTCGACACGGATGCTCGGACTGGGGTGCTTTGGGGCACTGGCAGCCATCGCCTTGCACAGCCTGGTTGATTTCAACCTGTACGTGCCAGCCAATGCGATGTTCGTCGTCTGGATTGCGAGCGTGGCCGAAGGGATCCGACCACGATGGTCCAGACTGCGACCCTGGATGCCAGGAGTGCTCGAACCTAAATTTGGAGGCCGCTGAACAGAACACCTGGCTGCTCGCACAGCTCGCACCTTAGGAGCTACTGAGTTCGATTTCGGATAATTGTAAAGCGATTCCATCGCACAATTTCCCTAGGCAACGTGGAGGAAAACACTCGATGGCGGACCAGCAGAACATCGGCTTCATCGGCTTGGGCATCATGGGCCGGCCGATGGCACTGAACTTACTGAAGGCAGGCTATCGGCTGGTCGTCTTCGATATCGTGCCAGAGAAAGTTCAAGCGCTCGTCGACGCGGGAGCCAAAGCCGCCGGTTCGAGCCGCGAAGTGGCCGAACAGGCTGAAGTCATCATCACCATGCTGCCGGACGGGCCGGATGTGGAGCAGGCAGTATTAGGAGAGGCCGGTGTGCTTGAGGGTGCACGGCCAGGGTCCATCTTGATCGATATGAGCTCCATCAACCCACTCACCTCTCAAAAGCTAGCTGCTGCTTGCGAGGCCAAGGGCGTGGAGTTCCTCGACGCTCCAGTTAGTGGAGGTGAGCCGAAGGCGATCGAGGGCACGCTGGCGATCATGGTGGGTGGCAAACCAGAAGTGTTCGAACGGGTCAAGCCCATACTGCGGGCTATGGGTAGCTCCGTCACCTTGACGGGGCCAGTAGGGGCTGGTAACGTGACCAAATTGGCTAACCAGATTATGGTGGCGTGCAATATCGCGGCGATGGCAGAGGCACTCGTGCTGGCGACGAAAGCTGGCTTGGATCCCGAGATTGTTTACCAGGCGGTGCGAGGGGGGTTAGCCGGGAGCGTGGTGCTCGATGCCAAGGCTCCTATGGTCATCCAGCGAAACTTCCGGCCGGGCTTCCGGATCCAACTCCACTACAAGGATCTCCGTAACGCGCTTCAAGCGGCCGATTCGTTAAAGGTGCCCCTATTCCTGACGAGTGTCGTTCAGCAGATGCTCTCGGCGCTGATCAACGAGGGCAAAGGGGACTTGGACCACTCAGCGATCACGCTTTTTGTGGAACAGGCGGCTAAAGTCGAAGTCAAGAAAGCTTCTTGAGGCTCGCCGGGTTTTTTGCATACGAGTCTTAGAAGCAGGGGTTAGGTTGCGAGTGCTCGGTCGGCCCATTGGCTCGCCTCCAGGTAGACGCGGCAGACTTGATGGGCGTCTGCTGGGTAACGGAGCGTGATTGAAAAGAATCGGTCCCAGTCGGCACGTTCCCAAGCCAGCGTGAGCTCCAGAGCGTCGACAAGATGTTGGGGGGCATGCGGTTGATGCGCCAGCACGCTCCGCACCTGGGTTGGGAGTGGAAGGCCGGAAAGAATTTCCTCCATAGGTTCGTCCAAGACGGCATCCAGCAGGGAGTATAGCCCTAGCAAGAAGAGCTTGGGCGCGTCTGCAGGGACGCCTAGAAAGGGCGCGAGCATTTCGCAGGCTCGTGCTCGAACCAGAGCGTTCACCACAAGGGCTTCTGGCTTGCCTCTGGCAAGTCCGGCCAAGGCCACCATGACAATCCACCGGCGAATCTCTTGCTCCCCCAGCAGTACTAGGGCGTGACGGACAGAGCTGATCTCGGCTCGTCGACCGGCCCAGGCTGAGTTCACGTACCGCAAAAGCCTGTGCACCAGGGACGGATCCGTCTTGATGATCTGCTCCAGCCGGCAGAAATCAGCCTCAGGCGCAGCTGCTTGTTGGAGCAATCGCAGGTAGGCAAGCTTGGAGCCGGTGAGGCGCTTGTGTCGCACGAGCTCCGGCTGGCCGAAGTAAAAACCCTGAAAGAGGTGGTAACCCCACTGAAGTGCCTGTCGGAGTTCCTCGTATGTCTCGACCTTCTCGGCCAGCAGCTTTGCTTGCCCGTTGAGCTTGCGGGCGAGTTCCTGCTGTTGTGCGGGGTCCGTTTTCCGGAAATCTACCTTGACCACACTAGCCAAGCTGACTACTTGGGCCCGCGGGTCGTTGAACGTATAGTCGTCAAAAACTACGTGGTAGCCTTTCGCCCGAAGACGCTGGACAGCCTGAAGGAGCTCGGGATCCAGAGTCTCGGTTTCTAACAACTCGACCACCAGCTGGTTGGGAGGTAGGACTGCTGGAATGTCCATGAGGATCATTTGGCGATCGAAGTTGATGTAGGCTGGTCGTCCCCCGGTGAGATGTGCTACCCCAACCAGTAAGGCAGAGTCGAGGACCGTCGAAGTAGCTTCGCTGGCGGCGACCCCTGCTGGCGACCCGCCGGTGGGAGTCCGGTAGAGAAGTTCATAGGCGATGATCCGTTGTGCCCGGTTTAGGATCGGTTGCCGGGCCAGTAGGATCGGAGGGGGCACGGGGGCTGGTTTCGCAGCCGTCATCTGCCGAGCTTAGGTGCCCCCTCTGTTCTACTTATCGGACTGACCGCCTTACTCGCTGAACTGAAGCCGACGAAGCGTCACCCCCTTCGCCGCCCTTGTCATCCGGCGGGTCCAAACTACCCTGTGGCTCCCTCACTTGCCGGATCAACTGCTCCATCCTCTCTGTGTGAGACCCGTCCCAATACACTTTCCCACACCCGTCACAACGGCAGAACTCAGAATAGGCATTTAAGACCCCCGGCGGGATTAAAGGCGCCACTTCCGTAGGACTGGCAGGTCGCAGTAACGCATTGCAACGCAGGCAGCGGGTGAATGGCTGGATGGAGCTTGCTAGGTCGAACCGCTCCACCACCTCGCCTAGCTGGTGGCGTGGGTTCGTGCTGCGGACGTAATACCCGTGGGAGACGGCCCGACGCATAAGCAAACCACGGTCCCGCGTGAGCAAGATCCGGTGCTCTTTTTGAGCAATCTCGGCTAGTTCGCGATCCTGGAGCTTGGGATTCCAGACGGTGTCGAACCCCAGCATGCGCAAGTAGGCCGCCAGGCGACCCAGATGACTGTCGCACAGGAACCGGACCGATCTCAAAGGCTTCGGTCGGACACGGGCGATCGGGCTGATGTCGATAGATTCGAAAACCGGGTACACCGCGATTCGGTCGCCATCGCGAGGGCGATAAGTGAAATCCACCGATTCACCATTGACCAGGACCAGATCTACTTCAGTGTGCGGCACACCAAAACTTTCGATCACGTCCTTGACGGTCGGTGCCACATGGAACTGGAAATCCAGGGGTTGGTATCGCTGGGCTGGGGGCAGAAAATCGTTTAGCTCCGCGTAGAACCTGAGCGTGATGCGCTGCATCGCATCCCTGCCTACAGTCTAGGCTACAGGACAGCTCTGGGGAACTGGTTTTGAACTTCCAGCGAAGACTCACGCCCCTGCGAGCTGGGTGATATCCTGTGTGCGGGTGTGTTTGCCAGGCGTCGTCGTAAGATTCGATTCCTGCTGGCTCTGGGCGACATCATCGCTGCGCTCATAACCTTCCACTTCGCGTATGAGACCCGCCTACATTTACCTCTCGAGCGGGTATTCTTCATTCCCACGCCGACGAAGGTATTGCTATGGGTAGCCGCAGCCTTGCTGTGGCCTGGAGTCGGCTTGTGGTTGCGGGTTTACGACCGGGTTTTAAGCGAGCGCCGTTGGTCACAAGCTGCGGATACCTTCCGGCAGTGCGCGTTCGCTGCCGTCGGGATGGTGTTGCTGGAGTACTCGCTGCGGCTTGACCTGAGCCGGCCTTTCCTGGGGCTATGGTTCGTTTATAACTTTTTGTTACTCACACTCGGGCGGGCGGCTTTACCTGGATTGGCACGCTGGGTGCGCCGCGAATGGGGCGAGCCGCTTTACGTCTTAATCGCGGGTACCGGCGAGCGTGCGCGACGGTTGGGGGAAACTTTGGAGCGCTCGGGCGATTACGGAATCCGGCTAGTGGGATTCCTGGCGGTTGAACCTGGAGACGCTCCCTCTACGATCCATCTAAGCCGCCCCTATCCGGTTTATCCAGCCACCGAACTTCCTAAGCTGCTTGAGCGGCACGTCATCGACGAGTTGATTTTCGCCGTCGATTCGAGGAGCCTGGCCGAACTGGAGGACGTTTTCTTGATGTGCGACCTCGAGGGCGTCCGTACGCGTCTTGCTGTGGACTTCCTACCGCATGTCCACAGCCGCGTCTATCTAGATCGGCTACAGAACGTGCCGCTACTCACATTTTCTGGCGCTCCGGATGACGAATTGCTGCTCCTGATGAAGCGTTTCATGGATGTCGTGCTCGCTTCGGTGGCACTGGTCCTGCTAGCACCGCTGATGCTTCTAGTTGCCTTGCTGGTGCGGTTGACCTCGCCCGGGCCCGTGATTTTCCGGCAGGTCCGCTGTGGCCTGAATGGCCGCCGCTTCGTGCTGTACAAGTTCCGCTCTATGTACGAGAACGCGGAGGCACTGAAGCCTGCGCTCGCCGAGCTCAGCATCAAGCGGGTGGCCTTCAAAATCCCCAACGACCCGCGGGTTACGCCCTTAGGGCGGGTTTTGCGGCGGTTTTCCATTGACGAGTGGCCCCAGCTGTGGAACGTTCTGAAGGGAGACATGTCGTTAGTGGGACCACGCCCACCCGTGCCAGAGGAAGTCGAGCGGTATGAAAGGTGGCAACGGCGGCGACTGCGCATGCGTCCCGGCTTAACTTGCCTGTGGGCACTCGAAGGGCGCGACGAGCTCGATTTCGAGACCTGGATGCGCAAGGACCTGGAGTACATCGACAACTGGTCGCTGTGGCTCGATGTGAAGATACTCCTTAAGACGATTCCGCGAGTGCTCACCGGTAAGGGTGCTTACTGAACGGGTGTGAAGCCAGTCTCGCCTGGACCCTGGATGATGGGCCGTCGCGACGGAGCTAGTGCGTCCGGCGAGAGAATATCACGAGAGGTCGGCGTAGATGCGTGTTCTGATTGGTTTAGCAAGCTTCAGTCTCACACTTACAGTGTATGGTGAGCCTGCTTCTTTCCGCGCGGGAGTGGCGCGCGTCGAGATCACTCCGGAAGGGCCAATCTGGCTTTCGGGCTATGCTTCGCGCACGAAACCTTCCGAAGGCGTGCTGCACCCGCTCTATGCCAAAGCCCTCGCTTTAGAGGATCGCCAGGGGCATCGATTGGCGATAGTGACGCTGGACGTCATTGGAATCCCACGGACAATGAGCGACGAGATCGGTGCCCGCGTCGCCAAGCAATATGGTTTGGAACGGCGAGCTCTATTGTTGAATGCTTCTCACACCCATACCGGGCCGGTGATTTGGCCAAATCTCGCCTCGATGTTCGAGCTGCCGCCAGGCGAAGAGCAGAAGCTGAGGGAATACCAGCGGAGGCTCGTAGAGAGCGTCGTAGAGCTGGTGGGCAAGGCCTTGCAGTCCATGGAAGCTGTGGAGTTGTCCTACGGTGAGGGACAGGTGGGTTTTGCCGTCAATCGCAGAGAGTTCACCGCTTCGGGCGTCCGGATCGGCGTGAATCCCAATGGGCCGGTTGACCATTCAGTGCCTGTGATCGCAGTGCGTGCCCAGGACGGACGACTGGTGGCGGTGGTTTTCGGCTACGCTTGTCACAACACCACGCTGACCGGCGAGCACTATGAAATTAGCGGCGATTACGCCGGCTTTGCTCAATCAGCTATTGAGGAGAGATTTCCTGGGGCGACCGCGTTGTTTTTAGCCTTGTGTGGCGGCGACCAGAATCCTCATCCTCGCGGTACCGTCGAACTGGCTCGACAACATGGCCGCGCTTTGGCTGAGGAAGTGGCCCGGGTGCTGCAGAGTAACTTGCGGCCTTTGAAGCCGCCACTCCTGGCTGCTTACCAAGTGACGGAGCTGGAGCTGGCGCCTTACAAACGGGAGCAGTTCGAAGCAGAACTCCAGCACAAAAGTGCGGCGTATCGGAATCGTGCGCGGTTGATGCTACAACTACTGGACCAGAGGCGACCGATCCATCGTGTGGCCTACCCTGTGCAGGCTTTCCGGTGGGATCGGAGCCTTACACTGGTGGCTTTAGGTGGCGAGGTGGTTGTCGACTACGCGCTGCGACTCAAACGGGAGTACGTGGGTGAGCCTTTGATCGTCGTGGGTTATTCGAATGACGTGATGGGCTACATCCCATCGGAGCGCGTGTTGCGGGAAGGAGGTTACGAGGCGGATCAGAGCATGGTCTATTATGGCTTGCCTGCGCCATTCACTGCACGAGTCGAGGAACAGGTCTTCGAAGCCATCCGCCGGGTGATGATGCGGGTCGGGCGACCGCTGGCTCATGGGCGAGCCCAGCGGGTATGGTGAGACCCGTTCGGCAGTCATTCCCATCCTTTCTAGAGGGCGGTACTCCCTTGCCGTCGTATCCTGGATAGGTTCGAAACCGGGCTAGCGCATCTGTCGGAGGCTTGGCTTGAGCATGTCGGCGGAAAATCCTCTGGCGCCTCGAAAGGTCCCGAGTTGGGATGCCTACTATCTGAAGATTTGCCGCTACGTGGCCGCCCGCAGCAAGGATCCGAACACTCAGGTGGGTTGTGTAATCGTGGGTCCGGCCCATGAGATTCGGTCCACCGGGTACAACTCCTTCCCGCGGGGTATTCGAGACGACGTTCCGGAGCGCCTGGCACGGCCGGCTAAGTATCTGTGGATGGAGCACGCTGAGCGCAATGCTATTTACAACGCTGCCCGCGCCGGAACGCCCACCGAGGGTTGCACGATCTACGTGGAGATCATGCCATGCATGGATTGCGCACGTGCGATCGTTCAGGCGGGCATCAAAGAAGTTGTGATTTCGCGCGAGCGGATGCAAAGCTATTCCAGCGAGTACTACAACGAGCATTTCCGGCAAGTGGAGCAGTTGTTCCAGGAAGCAGGCGTGCGGATTCGGCAGGTCAGTCTGGACGAGGAAGATCCGGAGTGACATTTTGGGGCCATTGGTCGCTGGATAAAGTACGGGAGCATATCAAGGGGCTAAAATGCTGTCTCTCTATACGGCCCGGTAGAGCTGACTGGCAAAGCACAGAGCGTTATGCTAACTATGGATCTACTTGATCGCAGGAGGCGTGACTATGCGGTGGCATGCGGCGCCGGAAGGCGACGAGATCGAAAACGCGGGCTTCGACGAGGGGCCAATCGAGGTGGAGGCGGAGTTGGTCGAGTACAACGACGACGAAGGGGAGACATCGTCGGCGGAGTTTCAGCACACGCCCTCGCCTGAGGGTGCGGAGGGAACGCAAGAGGTTCGTGCGGGGGAGCCTGCCGCCGCGGGACCTGCAGCAGAGGCTCCTGCGCCAGCTGAGCCCGGTCGAGAGGAAGGTGCGGCGGAAGAAGTAGAGGAGGTGGTGCCGAAGAAGCCGCCGGTCAGTGCAGCGGCTGAAGAAGCGGCTGGAGCTGCCGAAGAAGGAGAGGCGGTTCGTGAGAAGAAGGCCAAGCGGCCGGCTGCGAAAAAAGCTGCTGCTCGAAGGGTCAGCGCCCGAAAGGCTGTGGCGCGCAAAGCTCCTGCAGCAAAGAGACGGCCGGCGAAAAAGGCTGTAGCTAAGAAAGCGGTTGCCAAGAAGCGAGCCGCTACCAAAGCTACGGTGAAGAAGCGGGCGGCCAAGAAGGCAACTTCCGTCAAGAAAGCAGCCAAGAGCGCCAGGGCTTCAAAAGGTCGGCTCCGAGCCAAAGCTGTTCTGCGAAAGGCAGCGAAAGCGACCAAGCGTGGTGCGCCGGGAACCCGGAAGACGGCGAGCAAGGGCCAAGTGCGCCGGGCTGCCGGGAAAGCCCGAAAGCGGTAGGGTGGGCAGGTTCTCGCGGGTGCAGTAGTCCGCGCGGGCTGCGGTGGAAAGCTCGCCTAGCCGGGCGAGCAAGCCTTGAGACGCGGACGCTGAGTCACAAACCCTCTTTTGTTTCCGGCTCGACGGGCTTGTAGACGACAGCCCGGCACCGCTCGAAGAGTTGCAGGAGTGCTTCGGCGTACTCCTCCGGCGACCGGCTGGTCTTAGGAGAAAAGCCCGCACTCGGGGCGGCCTTACCGTAGCCCGTAGTCAGTGCGATGAATTTCATCAGCTCCAGTGCAATTTCATCTTTGGACCGAGGCCCAAAGGCTGTGAGTGCTTCTCCCTCCATGAGCGGCCTACACCTCCCGGCTATGTTAAACGACTAGGTTAACGCAGGGTCGATGGCACTGCTGGCGCGAGCTCTGGTGCGCAAGATGCGTGGTGGTGCCCAGGCCCACTTGGTCGAGGCTTCGGACGGCCACTTTTACGTGGTCAAATTCAAGAACAACCCTCAGCATCGCCGGATCCTGATCAATGAGTGGATCGCTGGGGTGCTGCTCGACTACTTGCAAATCTTGACCCCAGCTCGGGCGTTCATCCAGTTTGATGAGAATTTTCTACAGCGGTTCCCAGAAGCCGGAATCCAGTTAGGCAAGCAACAGCAACCTCCGGAGCCAGGCCGGCACTTCGGATCGAGGTATCCTGGGCACCCCGAACGCCTCGCCGTCTACGATTTCCTACCGGATGTGCTGTTGATGCGGGTAGCCAATGTGGACCATTTTCTAGGGATCCTGGTATTTGACAAGTGGGTGGCGAATGCCGACTCGCGCCAGGCGATTTTTTTCCGTGCACGCTTGCGTGACTGGATCAACGACGTTGACCCGCCCGAGCAAATCAGCCTGGTTGCCCAGATGATCGATCATGGCTACGCTTTTGGTGGCCCACAATGGCGATTTCAGGACTCGCCGCTTGCGGGTCTCTACCCGCGCTTCGTGGTGTATCGGTCGGTCCGGGGCTGGGCCGATTTCGAGCCATGGCTGGAACGGATCCGGTGCTTTCCGGAGTGGGTTCTCGATGAGGCCTACCGGCAGATCCCAGGTGAGTGGTTGGAGGAGGGGGAAGAGGAGGAACTGGAGCACCTGTTGGAGCAATTGTTGCAGCGACGTCGGCGCGTCGCGGATCTGATTGA
>JAUQPO010000232.1 GCA_030550335.1 Acidobacteriota bacterium | reverse complement strand
GTGAACCGGCTCACGCCGGCGGGAATGAACCCTTCCTTGGTGAGAAGCTTGATGACGTCGGCCAATGGTTGGAGCAACCCATGAGGGCCGACCCGGTATGGGCCCAATCGGACTTGGATGTGAGCAATGAGCTTGCGCTCGATCCATTGGAGGTAAGCCAATGCTGTCAGCAGGACCGCCGCCAGCACTGCAGCCTTGATCAACGTGAGTAGGTAGAAGTTCATCCCTCCGCTCGCTACCATCGCACCCGGGGGTGACCCTTTCTATCCCCGGTACAGACTGCCGGGCGCTTCCCTCACTGATGTCAAAACTTGGGATCTCTGCCCCAGTGAGCCTGCCGTGAACAGCGTATCTTCACGGGAACGAATCTTATCCACTCTCACCGCGACCGCTGCCACATCCGGGTACGGGCCGGTGGGCACCGCTGCCCCAGCTGCCACCAGAGGCAAGTCGACATTATAGCCATCCACCGTGCGGTGAATCTCCCCGAGGAGCTCGTCAGGATCGGCCGGCCCGAGCTCCAAGCCCAATTGGAGGGCGATCAGGCTCGCAATCTCCAGGTCTGTCTTCGCGCCAGGTACCTGAGCCGCCGGCTGTAATTGCTGAAGCTCTCCGCAGACACTGGTGAAGGTACCTCGTTTTTCATAAGCCGAGGCAGCTGGTAAAACGACGTCCGCCTGCTGGGCTGTTTCTGTCAAAAAGAGCTCCTGAACCACCAGCCACGGACGCCGTTTTAGGTGTCGACGCCGCAATGGGTTGGCTCCAACCACCCAAAGCACTTCAAGCTCCTCAGATTCGAGCATTTCCTCCCAGCAGAGTCCAGGCTGAAGGTTCATCTGATCCAAAGACCGGTAACCTGGTAGCCAGTCGGGCACCAAACCCATGTCGAGAGCTCCACGGGAATTGGCGTCGTCCAGTAGGCACACATATCGCACGGCAATCGCCAGGCTATCGCACCACTGGACCAGACGTGCCACAGCACTTCCTTTGATCGAGTCACCGTACAAGACCACCAGGTCGGGCAATCCCTGGAGCTCCGTTCGCAAGCTTTCCAAAGCTTCAAGCTCCTGACCCGGGGCTACCCTCAGGCTGCGGGCCGCGATCTGGTCCTCCCGCACAGGCCCTCGAGTCACCACGTATACTCGAGCGCGATGGTGACGGTAGTTGGCACGAATCTGGAACGCCAACAGCGGGTGTTGCTGGGAAAGATCGGCGCCCAGAATCAGAATGCCGCTAGCGTGGTACAAATCGGCCGTCGTGGCCAATGCGCCCTCCCTGCCCCGCGTCGCCATCAACAGCGACACCAGATCACCACTCTGCCGGTGATCGATGTGATTGGAGCCCAATCCTTGGCGGAGGAGTTTCTGCAGGAAGTAATTCTCTTCGTTGGTTGTTCGCGTCGAGCCGATCAGGCCGATCCGCCCCCCTTGCTGGCGCGCCTGCTCGAATCGTTCCGCCACCAACTCGATGGCTTCCGCCCAACTGGCTTCGCGGAAGCCGCTCAACGTTCGGATGAGCGGCCGGGTCAACCTCTCCGGATGGTGGACAAAATCGAAGGCGAACCGACCCTTGATGCAGAGGAACTCGTCATTAATCCCGGAGCGGTCCCGATTGTTGGCACGGATAATGATACCGTTGCGCACACCCAGCGTCGTTTTGCATCCGTCGGCGCAGAACGTGCAAATTGTACCCACATGGGACATTTCCCAAGGCCGCGTCTGATAACGGTACGTACCGCTGGTCAACGCGCCGACGGGGCAAATATCGATGCACATGCCGCACTCGTCGCACTCCAGGTGGTCGCCACGGTTGGGAGCGATCTCCGAACGCACACCGCGGTTCACCACCCCTAAAGCATTTACTCCCAGGCCCTCGTCGCAAATGCGCACGCACCGATAGCACAAGATGCATCGCGGCGCGTCATAGTAAACCACCGGAGACCATTGCTTCTCCGGAACGTGGTACTTGAACTCGACAAACCTTCCCTCGCCCGCCCCGTAACGGAAGGCCATGTCCTGGAGCTCGCACTCGCCGCCCTTGTCGCAAACCGGACAATCCAGCGGGTGGTTGGTCAGCAAAAACTCCAGCATGGCCTTACGAGCTTCGATGACCTGCGGCGTGTTCGTGCGGACCACCATGCCTTCCGCCACTGGCAGGGTGCAAGCTGTCATCAGCTTGGGTACGCGTTCAACTTCCACAAGACACATCCGGCAGGCCCCTTGGAGCGACAGCCCGTCGTAATAGCAGAACGAAGGAATTTCGATGCCCGCTTGCTTGGCTGCGTTGATCACCAGCGTGCCCGCCGGCACCTGGATCTGCTTTCCGTCGATGGTCAGTGTCACCAGTTTGCTCATCAGGACACCACCAACGAGTCAGGATCGGGCACGGCTACCATCGGCCGGCGGAGCCGCGCCTCGAATTCCTCCCGAAACTTCATGACGAAGGAGCGTATGGGCATGGCGGCGGCATCGCCTAGTGGACAGAACGTCCGCCCCAGCATGTTGTTGCAGATTTCGACCACTAAATCCAGTTCCGAAGGCTTCGCTATGCCTTGGTCGATCCGTGTCAACAAATGGCGCAGCCAGGTGGTACCTTCGCGGCATGGCACGCACCAGCCACAGCTCTCATGCTGGTAAAACTTCGCGATGCGCACGGCCACACGGACCATGTCAGTGGTCTCGTCCATGACGACCACACCGCCCGAACCGAGCATGCTCCCGGCTTGCGCTACGGAATCAAAATCCATAGGCAGGTCACACTCTTCGGCCTTGAGCACTGGGCAGGAGGAGCCACCCGGGATGACTGCTTTCAGCTTGCGACCGTCACGCACGCCGCCAGCGACCTCGTGGATCATCCGCAACAAGTTGAAGCCCATCGGAAGCTCGTAAACACCCGGGCGGTTGACGTGGCCGGAGATGCAAAACAGTCGTGTGCCTCCATTACGAGGCGTCCCCAAAGCGGCAAAGGCCTTACCCCCGTCGCGGATAATCGCTGGGATCGCGCAGAACGTTTCAACGTTATTCAACACCGTAGGGCACTGGAATAAGCCAGCGGTGGCCGGAAACGGCGGCCGGATGCGAGGCACGCCGCGTTTGCCTTCGAGCGACTCCAGCAGCGCCGACTCCTCGCCGCACTCATAGGAGCCCGCGCCACTGTGCGTGTAGACATGAAAGCGCATCCCGGTGCCTAGAATGTTGTCGCCCAAGAAGCCGCGCTCGTAAGCTTCACCGATCGCCCGATCTAGAATCTCGATCAGGTAGCGGTACTCTCCACGGATGTAGATGTAGCCGCGCTCCGCCCCTACAGCTCGCGCCGCGATAAGCATCCCTTCCAACAGCTGGTGAGGATCGTGCTCCATTAGCAAGCGGTCTTTACACGTGCCGGGCTCACCCTCATCCGCGTTTACGACCACGTACTTCGGTAAAGGCGACTCGCGCGGCACGAACCCCCACTTCATCCCGGTGGGAAACCCGGCACCGCCGCGGCCACGCAGGTTGGACGCCTTGACTTCCTCGATGATCTCCTCCGGCGTCATTTCGAGCGCCTTGCGAAACGCTTCGTAACCTCCCGTGGCCAGGTAGGTGTCAATGGACTGAGAGTTCGGCAAGCCGAAGCGACGCGTCAGGATTTTGACCTCGAGCGGGCTTGGCTCGTTATACAGTCGTGGGCTCATTGGGCCTTTCGCAGCTCCTCTAACAGGCGATCGAGTTTTTCCGGAGTCATCCAGTGGTGATAGTCGTAATTGACCTGAATCGCGGGTCCCCAGCAACAAGCACCGATGCACTCAACCTCTTCAAGGGAAAACCGGCCGTCTGGTGTCACTTCGCCACAATCGATGCCGAGTCGCTGTTTAGCGTGCTCTAGTAGCTGTTCTGCTCCTAGTAACATGCAGCTGATGTTCGTGCAGATCTGGATGTGGTATCTGCCCCGTGGCTTGCGGGTCAGCATCGAGTAGTAGCTGACCACCTCGTCGACCTCGTGCACCGGAACCCTTAACCGGCCAGCGATTTCCTGGATCACCTCAGGGGTGAGGTGACCTACCTCATCTTGGGCGTACAACAACATGGGTACCAACGCCGCCCGCTCGCGACCTGGCGGGAAAGCCGAAATCAACTGGTTGAACTTCGCTTCTAGTTGCTCAGAAAACCGCATGGTCTTTACCGGTCAACGTCACCGAGAACAAAATCCACACTCCCCATCGCGGCGATCACGTCTGCCACCAATCCGCCCTCGATCATGGCAGGTAAGGCCTGCAGGTTACCAAAGCTGGGCGTCCGCATATAGACCCGGTAGGGTTTGGTCCCACCATCGCTGACTATGTAATAGCCGAGTTCCCCACGGGGGGACTCCACCGCCTGGTACACTTCCCCCTCCGGCACCGGAAACCCTTCGGTCACGATCTTGAAGTGATAAATCAAAGCCTCCATCTGGGTCTTCATCTTGTCGCGATCGGGCAGCACGATGCCAGGTGCATCAGCTTTCCAAGGGCCCTCCGGCATCCCATCCAACGCCTGTTCGACGATCCGAGCGCTCTGTCGCATCTCTTCGAGGCGCACTTGATACCGAGCGTATACATCGCCCTCGGTGCGCGTCGGGATCTCGAAATCGAATTGGTCGTAACTCGAGTAGGGCTCTGCTTTCCGGATGTCCCAAGCCAGACCCGCGGCCCGCAGTAGCGGGCCGGTGGCGCCAAGCTCGATCAGTTGTTCTAATGGCACATACCCGATACCTTGAGTTCGCTCCTTCCAAATGGGGTTATCCGTCAGCAGCGCCTCATACTCGTCCAGCCGACTAGGAAACTCCCGGATGAACTTCCGAACCGCGCGATCCCACTCGGGTGGTGGCTCCAGCATGAGCCCGCCGATCCGTATATAGCTGGTCATCATCCGTTGGCCGGAGAACATCTCAAAAATGCGCAGGATGTCTTCCCGTTCCCGGAAGCAGTACAGGAAGACGCTCATCGCGCCTATATCGTGCGCTTGCGTCCCCAGCCAGACCAGGTGGCTGCTGATACGCGTCAATTCTGCCAGTAATACCCGCATCCATTGCGCTTTGGGAGGAATCTCCAACCCGAGCAACTTCTCCACCGCCAGCGCGTAGCAGAGGTTGTTAGACAGGTTGGCGAGGTAGTCGACGCGATCGGTCAGCGTGACCACTTGCTGGTACGTCAGAGCTTCGCACTGCTTCTCAATACCCGTGTGAAGGTAGCCGATGTCCGGCTCGGCCCGGACGATGGTCTCCCCATCCAACTCCAGGATTAGCCGGAGCACCCCGTGTGTGGAGGGATGCTGTGGTCCCATGTTGAGGACCATCCGTTCGAATCGCGCTTCTGCGGTGGTCTCACGCGTTTCGTTCATCGCTCTAAAGCTCCGTAGTCGTACCGGTGGCCGTGAATCGGGTAATCCTTGCGCAGCGGGTGCCCTTCCCAATCCTCCGGTAGCAGAATCCTGCGTAAGTTGGGATGCCCTTCAAACCGGATGCCGAACAGGTCGTACACCTCGCGCTCATACCAGTTGGCACTTTTCCAAACAGCCGTCACTGAACCGATACGGGGCTCCTGGCCCGGAAGCCGGCATTTTAGCCGGAGCCGCTGATGTGCTTGAAGTGAATGGAGCAAGTACACTACCTCAAAGCGCGGCTCCCGTGGGAACCAATCCACAGCCGTGATCCCCACCAAGCGGTTGAAATTGTGCTCTTCTTTCAGGAACCGGCAGACGGGCTCGATAACCTCCGGAGCGATATAGACGATCCACTGTCCCCTATCCACCACTACACGTTCGATTGCCTCAGGCCACTTGGCTCGCAACGCTTCCACCACAGAGTTGTGCTCGTTGCCCATGGTCAAGCCGCCTCACGCCC
>JAUQPO010000231.1 GCA_030550335.1 Acidobacteriota bacterium | reverse complement strand
CTTCTGGGCCGAGCACGCACGCGTGTAGTCTCGCTTTTCGAGGCCCAGGAAGACGTTCTTGAACTGATTCATGCCCGCGTTGGTGAACAACAAGGTCGGGTCATCGGCGGGAACCAACGATGAACTTGGCACGACCTTGTGACCGCGGGCAGCGAAGAAGTCCAAGAAGCGCTTACGGATCTCGTGACCTGTCACACTCACTATTGTGGCATAGCGTTTCGCCCAGCCCGACGTCGAGCAGCCCCAGAACACGCAGTGGGATCCTGAGCCGGCAACGGCGCCTCCAGAGCAACCCTTCGAAATATCGGGCCATTTCGCGTGCCCTTCCCTGAACAAGCCGGAAGCGTAGCCGCCTTGGGCGCTCCCCCGTTCGCCAACTCTGCCCAGCCGGTCCGCTCAAACACGATAGTGAGCCGGTTACACAATAACCACCCACAACTCAAACGACTCTTTTTACCCCCCTGCTATGCTGGGAGCCTTCGGGAGAAGCTTCGTACCGAGTAAGCTCGGCCCTTCGAAGCGACTTCCTTCAAAATCCGTGGAGCAATGCCTGAGCCAGGACTCTCACAGAAGATCGCTGGCGCAGCGTGCGCCTTACTCATTGGGCTCGCCAAAACGGGGCTACCGAGCGCCGGGACGCTAGCTGTGCCGCTGGCGGTCTACGCAGTGGGCGATGCCCGTCGAGCTGCTGGATGGCTATTACCCTTGCTTTGCGCTGGCGACGTCCTAGCAGTGGCGTCCTGGTGGCGGTATGCTGACTTTCGCAAGCTCCTGCAGCTGACTCCCTGGGTGGTTGGTGGCATGCTGCTCGGAGGCTGGGCGCTCGCCGGCCGTGAGACCCTGGTGCGACGCTTGGTGGGGGTGTTGGTGCTGGTGAGCATCGCCTGGTCCGTACTTGACCGTGCCCGCAAGTCGTCAGGGAGAACCAGCGGCGCGCTCACCTCGGCTTATGGCTTGGCCGCAGGCTTCGCCACTACCGTAGCCAACGCCGGTGGTCCCATCCTGAACGCTTACCTCTACAGTCACGCGCTCCCTACCTCCGGGTTCATCGCCACCCAAGCATGGTTCTTCTTTTTCGTCAACGCGATGAAAGTCCCGATCTACCTGCTGCACGACCTGATCGATGGTGGCACGCTCGGCTTTGACGCGTGGCTGTTGCCGTTGACGCTTCTGGGTGGCGTCGCCGGGCGCGCTGTGGCCCGGCGGTTACCGCAGCGGATCTTCGACAGTCTAGTTCTCGCCCTCTCGACGATAGCGGCAGTGACTCTCCTGCTGTGACCCCAGCTGAGCAGGCACGGTGGCGCAGCGGTTTACCAGCTGTGCCACGGGGCGCCTCAGCGCAATTTGCCGCGCGCCTCCACGCGTAGTTCCAGTTCGACTTCGTCTTTTCGGATGGCGTAGACAGTCTCGTGGAGGTTCATGGCCACGCAGATATGGTTCGGGATGACGCGGAGCTTGTCTCCCACCCGGATCGGGCGGCTACAACGGCTGATATCCAGGAAGCCGTGTTCTTCATTGAGCTTGTAGAACACCGCTTCGGGCGCCTCCACCACGTATCCGTAGCTGGCCTCCCCGGTGGTCACCAGGCGGTCGGAGGAAAACGTTTTAGAACCTCCGTCTATAATGGCTCGGCTCCCAGGTGAGACGGAAACCACTGTGCAGAGAATCGTCGCTGCGCAGTCTTCCCAGCCACAGGCTCCGCAAGCCACCGTATTGCGATCGTTGAAGATATACGTTCCTGGGCGGATCTCGTTCATCGAGCGGACCCGGTGCGAGTGGAACAAGGTGGGAGTGGATCCACCGCTGACGATCTCCAAGGGTAACCCGTGCTCTCGAAACTGGCTAGCCACCGTCGAGAGCGTCTCATCCAGAGCGCTGATGGCCTTCAGGCCCGCATCATCCAACGCCTTGATGTGCCCTGGGTAGAAAGCCACTCCTCGCAGCTTCAATCCAGGTGTTTTCTCGAGCTGCTGCGCCAACTCCAGCAGGGGCTTCCCCGGCGGTACGCCCACCCGCCCAAGCCCTACGTCAACCTCTGCCAGCACTCCAATCTCGAGCCCACGCTTCGAAGCTGCACGAGCCAGCGGCTCAGCCACCTCCATACTGTCGAGCGAGACCGTGACGGGAACCCGGGCTGCCACGTCCAGTAGCCGTTGCAACTTGAGCTCTCCGACCACGGGGTAAGCCACGAGCAAGTCGGGAGGCTCGGCGGCCAACATCACCTCGGCTTCGCCTACCTTGGCCACGGTCAGCCCTACGGCTCCTGCGCGCAATTGCGCGCGCGCAAAATAAGGGATTTTGTGGGTTTTGGTGTGAGGCCGGAGCCGCAGTCTATGTTCGGCCGCGTAGCGCGCCACGCGAGCAAGGTTGCGTTCAACAACGTCCAAATCGATCAGCAGGGCGGGCGTATCTAGATCCCAAATGCGCATCGGTCAACGCCCTGTGCGGCGGAACGGCAGGTAGAGTTTGCCGCCCGTGCCCCGAAAATCCAACTGGAGCTGCGCAGGCTTGTGCTTACCCCGCAGCGGAAAGTAAAGCAGGCCACTGACGGGACCGGTCAACTTCCCTTCAGGCAAGAGCCGTTGCTGGAGTATACGAAGCAGCTCTTTCTGTTGGCTGTCCTGCTGGTCCACGCGGGTCTCCACCTTCTGTTCCGTGGGTGTGTTCCCTATCGACCCGCCTTCTCCCCCCACGCGCCTAGGGCGGCCTCCACCCAACCCGCCCCAAACCGGGCCCCGATCTTCGCTCATGATTCCCCCGCCCTTGCCAGGCGCCACGTAGACTCGTAAAACCGACTCACTCGCCAGCTCCTCTGGCGTGAACGGCTCAGACGCCTGCCCGTCTTTGAAGGAGCGTAGCAGGAAATCGTCGCGCCAGACTTGAACCGGCTCGCGGCTCTTGGGCTGAACCTCTAGTTCGAGAACAACAACACCTTCGGGTAGTGACTGTCCCAATAAGTGGCGAATGGCTTCCGGCTCAGTGTATAAGCGGGCGCGGATTTTGATCTGCGAGTTTTCGCCCGCGGTTTCGGCCAAGGGGCCAGCACCAGCCCAAGCTGCAATGGCCAGCGCGAGCACGATTGACCCACCGGTCAATCGCTGCGGTGAAAGTGGCATTGCACCCCCTGCGGGCATTATACCCCGCCACGACGGTCAGGTCCCTTGCGGCGCAAGTTTCAAAGGCTTCAGTCGTTCAGCGGCTCCGCACTTACGACCACAATGCCGCTCTCACTGACAAAGTACCCGTTCTTGCGATCCTCATCCGGGTTGAACCCAATAACTGCACCTTCCGGCACCCGCGCTCCTGGTTCGACGATCGCCCTGCGCACACGGCTATAACGGCCAATCTCGCAGCCATGGAGCAGGATCGAGTCCTCTACTTCGCAGTAGCTGTTCACGCGCACGTGCGGCGATAGGACCGAATGCCGGACCCGTCCGCCCGAGATAATGCAACCCGCCGAGACGATCGAATCGACCGCCACACCTACGCGCCGGCCTTCTTCAGCGAAGACGAACTTCGCAGGAGGCCCTTGGACAGGCCGAGTGCGAATGGGCCAGTTCCGATCATAGAGGTTGAACTGCGGAACCACCTCTACCAGATCCATGTTGGCCTCGTAGTAAGCTTCCAGCGTCCCTACATCGCGCCAGTAACGTGGAGCATTGACGTTGGGGTCATGGAAATCGAAAGCGATCACGCGGGCCCGGTGCACCAGGCGCGGCAGTATGTCGCGGCCGAAATCGTGGGTGGAGCAGGCGTCGGCCGCATCTTGCTCCAAGGCCTGGATCAGCACCGGGGTCTGGAAAAGATAGATGCCCATGGAAACGCTGATCGCCTCCGGGTTGAAGATGGAAGGCTTTGGGTGACCGTGGGTAGGTTTTTCCTCGAAGCCCACGATGCGGTAGTCGGGGTGGATTTCCACCACGCCAAAACGACTCGCCTCGGATGGGGCGACCTGAATGGTGGCCACTGTGCAGTCCGCATTGTGCGCCAGGTGCCAGCGGATCATCTCGCCGTAGTCCATTTTGTAAATGTGGTCGCCAGATAGGATGAGCACCAGCTGGGGCGACTCGGCGATGACACTTTCCAGGTTCTGGTAGACCGCATCGGCCGTCCCGCGGTACCAGTCCTCGTGGACCCGCTTCATCGGCGGGATCACCTCGATAAATTCACCCAATTCCGCGGAAAAGATGTTCCAGCCGTCGCGGATATGGCGGGTCAATTCCAAGGCTTTGTACTGGGTAAGGACGAAAATTCGTCGGATATTGGAATTCACGCAATTGGAAAGCGTGAAATCGATGATCCGGTAAACACCTCCAAAGGGGACTGCCGGCTTGGCCATGCGCCGGGTCAGCGGGTAGAGGCGCTTGCCCTCCCCTCCTGCTAGGATGATCGCCAGGACGTCACGCATGAGCGAGCCGCCACTTTGAGGTATACCACGTATCCCAGAAAAATCTCGTGCCGGGACGACATTAAGCCAGCCGCCGCATCAGTCGGTACGAGCAGCCTCAAAAGCCGACCAGGAAAGCACGGGATCAGGCGACCCCTACCCATGCGGGGCGAAGTTCACCCGTGCCCTGGACAGGAGGGGAAAGCCCTGCAGCCAAAGAAGCAAGCAGCTCTTCCTAGCCACCTAATGCCGGTAAGCCTTCTTCAGGTCCCCCAATCCAGTGCCAAACGTACTAGCGTCCGCACGCCGATGCCCGTCGGCCCTTTGGCCAGATACGGCTTTTTCTCCTCGAGCCAGGCTGTACCGGCGATGTCTAGGTGCGCCCAAGGCGTGTCGCCAACGAATTCCTTCAAAAACCATGCGGCAGTGATCGCGCCACCCCAGCGTGGCCCGACGTTTTGCAGATCTGCAAACGGCGTCTTCAAATGTTCGCCATACTCTTCGTCGAGTGGCATGGGCCAAAGCCGTTCGCCTTCGAGCCGGGCTGCGCGCGCTACCCTGTCGCCGAGTTCAGGGTTGTTCGTGAATAAACCCGCGTAGACCTCCCCTAGCGCCACGACGATGGCTCCGGTAAGCGTGGCCAGGTCCACCAGATGGGTGCAGCCCATTCGTTGTGCGTAGGTGAGGGCATCCGCGAGGATCAGCCTCCCTTCAGCGTCCGTATTGATCACTTCGACGGTTTTTCCGGATAGCGTGCGCACAATGTCGCCGGGGCGCTGTGCCTTTGGCCCAGGCATGTTCTCGACAGCAGGGATGACGGCTGTAACCGGTATCCGTGGCCGAAGCTGGGCAATCGCCCGCATAGCTCCGAGCACCGCTGCCGCCCCGGACATGTCGTAACGCATCTCGTGCATCTTCTCGGCGGGCTTGAGCGAGATCCCACCCGAGTCGAACGTCACCCCTTTACCCAAAAATCCCAGGTGCACGCCGTTGGCTACTTCTCCGGCCTCTGGCCTGTATCTCACCACGATCAACAGCGGCGGTTCCCCACTTCCTTGCGCTACGCCCAGCAGAGCACCCATTCCCAGGTCAGCCATTGCAGCCCGGTCCAGCAGATCACATTCCAGCCCTACGCTTTCCGCCATGTCCTTGGCGGCTTGAGCCAGCACGGTGGGGGTCAATCGATTGGCAGGCTCAGCTGCCAGATCCCGCGCGAAGTTCTGTGCCTCTCCGAGCAGGCGACCCAGGCGGAGACCCTCCTCGCAATTGCCGGTAGCATCAGCAGCCACGATAATGACCTGTTCCAAGCGTGCGGCGTCCTTTTCCGGGTCGGTCTTATACCGGTTTGGCTCGTACGCCCCAAGGAGGGCTCCCTGGGTGATAGCCGCCACAGATTGCTCATCCCGCCAGCCTTCAGGGGGCAACAACGCTATGCGGCGCACGGCCTTGGACTTCCAGGCGCGGACGGCAGCGCTAG
>JAUQPO010000230.1 GCA_030550335.1 Acidobacteriota bacterium | reverse complement strand
GGCCCGCCGCACCGTGCCTGGTTATCCCACGCTGAATACGGAGATCCCCGATGTGTACCGGGCCGAGCGATTCGTCCAAGAGATGCGCCAGCGGCTCGAACGAGGCGACGCACTGCCCCGGTTGACAGTCATCTACTTACCTAACGATCGTCTAGGAGAGCCACGAGAGGCACTGGGCTTTCCTTACGCGGCTTCCTACATGGCCGACAACGATATAGCCGTAGGCCGTATCGTCGAATTCCTGTCCAACACCCCTTGGTGGCGGAACATGGTGATCTTCATCACCGAGGACGACGCGACCGGGGGACTGGACCATGTCAACGCGCAACGGGTTCCGCTCCTGATCGTGAGCCCATGGGCTCGCCCGAACTACGTCTCCCACAAGAACGTCAGCCTCCCCGGGCTCTTGAAAACCATCTTTCGGATCCTTGGCGTGCCACCCTTGCACCTCTGGGACGTCGCTGCGACGGATCTGAGCGACTGCTTCACCGACGAACCGAACTTCGCCCCTTACAAGGCAGAGCCGGTCGCCAAGGCCTTGTTCGACCCCGAACAAGCACTGGCCGCCTTCCAACAGCGCCTAGGGCCCGTCACTGAGTAAGCCAGCCGCCTCAGCAGGGTACCGCGCTAGCCCAGGCGTACCTGCCGGGCATAATATGGGAGCAGCTCGCTGGGGATCGCTATGCACCAGCACCGGCTAGAACCCGTCTCCCCACCGGAAGAGCTTCGCATCGACCGCTGGCAATACTTCGGGTTTACGGCGTTCATTGGGGTTCTGCTCCTGTTAAACGTCACCGGGGTGTTCAAGACTGTAGCGGGCCTGGACACGGCCGCCATCCTGGCGATCCTAGCGGGCTACCGAACTTTCTACAACGCAATAGCCGCACTCCTCGAACGCCGCATCTCGGCAGACCTAGCCATCGCCATCGCTGTGATCGCAGCTTTAGCGGTGGGCCAGTACCTGGCGGCGGCCGAGGCCATGTTCATCATGGTCCTCGGCGAGGGCCTCGAAAACTACGCTGCACGCCGAACCTCGGTGGCCATCCGCGAGTTCGTCGAGCGCATGCCCCGAAGGGCGCGCCTGCTACGCGACGGGGAAGAGGTCGAAGTGGATGCGGCCGCGTTGCTTCCCGGCGACCTGATCGTCGTTCGCGCGGGAGAACGCATCCCAGCCGACGGGGTCATCGAGCAGGGGGCTTCGAGCATCGACGAGAGCACCATCACGGGCGAGCCGATTCCGAAGGACAAGGGTCCAGGCGAGGAAGTTTACTCGGGAACGCTCAATGGACACGGGCTGCTCTATGTCCGGGTCACGCGGGCCGGCTCAGAGACCACGCTAGCGCGGGTGATTCAACTGGTTGACCAAGCGCGTCATCGCAAAGCGCCCATCGAACGGCTCGCGGACCGTTACGCCCGTTATTTCGTGCCCATCTTGCTGGCAGCGGCAGCGCTCACCTTCTGGTTCACGCGCGACTGGATGCGAACCGTCGCGGTCCTAATTATCGGATGTCCCTGCGCCCTCATTCTGGCTACGCCCGCCGCCATGGTGGCTGCGATCGGAGGCTTGGCGCGCCGGGGCATACTCGTGCGCGGGGGCAGCGTCCTGCAAGCTGCCTCCAAGGTCAACACCGTAGTCTTTGACAAAACCGGGACGTTGACCGAGGGTCGGTTTCAAGTCGTCAAGATTCTTGCTTTGGATGGCCAGGAGGATCGGCTGCTCCAACTCGCGGCGGCAGCGGAGCGGGCCTCTGACCACGCCCTGGCGCGTTTAATCGTCGAAGAGGCACGCCGCCGTGGGTTGCGTATCCCAGAACCCGATCAGGCACGAGTCTTGCCCGGCCGCGGAGCCGAGTGCGTGCTGGAGGGACGCAGGATCCGCGCCGGAAATCCAGTCTACTTAGGCGACTGCAACCCGGAGCAACTGCAACCTATCCTCGCAGAAGCCGACCGGCTGGGTGCGACCGCAGTTTTGGTAGCCGAGGAGGATCAAATCCGTGGAGCGATCCTCCTACGGGACCAGGTGCGAGAGGGGGCGCGTCAAGCGATCCACGGTCTGGAACATCTGGACATCCACCATCTGGTCATGCTGACGGGCGACCGCCGGCGGGCCGCCGAGGCGATCGCTCGAGAGATTGGCATCCCCAACGTCGAGGCTGAACTGCTTCCCGAGCAAAAGCTCGAAAAAATCCGGCAGCTCGTGTCCCAGGGCCGGCACGTAGCCATGGTCGGCGACGGCATCAACGACGCGCCGGCTCTGGCCACTGCACACGTTGGGATTGCTGTCTCTGGCGCCAGCGACATCACGGCCGAAGCAGCCGACGTGGTCTACATGCCCCATTCACTGGAGCGTTTGCCCCGGTTCTTCGAGATTAGCCGGAAAGCCGTCAGCATCGCCTGGCAAAACATCCTGGTGTTCGCTGGCGCGGTTAACGTAATCGCAGTTGCTCTGGCTTCCACGGGCACGCTGGGGCCGCTGGGCGCAGCGATTTATCACCAGGCGGCCTCCTTGCTGGTAATGTTGAACTCCCTGCGCCTGCTCCGAGGCGAGCCTGCGCACGGCGGAAAATGGCTCCACGAGCTGCGCCATCGGCTCGAACACACACCGCTACCTCGATGGCGGCGGGAAGTCAAGGTTTGGGTGGCACGGCTCGATCCAAAGGAATTGTTCGACTCCCTGATGGCCCGTCGTCGGGTTCTCATCCGCCCGGCAATCGCCGTGGCTGTCGCTCTCTACCTGCTGAGTGGCATTTACATTCTGGGGCCCGACGAGACTGGCGTAGTCGAACGCTTCGGCAAGAAGCTGCTGCCTTACCAGCAGCCCGGCTTGCACTACAAGTTTCCTTGGCCAATCGACCGCCTGAGGCGGATTCAAGCGAACCGCGCGCGTGTGATCGAATTGGGTTTCCGCTCGGGCGCGGTCACCGCCACTGAGCCAGCAGCCTACGAGTGGAATGTCCAGCACCGGAGTGGGCGGTTTCAGCGAAAGCCTGAGGAATCGTCAATGCTGAGCGGGGATCAAAACATGCTGGAACTCACGGCCACCGCTCATTACCGGATCAAGCGACCTGACGACTTCCTGTTCCGACTCATGGATGGGGAACAGGTGATCCGGGCGGCCTTTGAGTCGACCATGCGCCTCGTGGTGACCTCCACGGCGTTGGACAGGCTGTTGACCACCGACCGCAGGAAGATCGAGCGAACGGTCCAACACAAGCTGCAGCAGCGACTAGACCGGTACGGTGCGGGGGTCGAGATCCTGCAAGTGAGGCTCCTCGACGTCCACCCATCGCTCGAGGTGGTCGACGCCTTCCGGGAAGTGTCTGGGGCGTTCGAGGAAAAACTGAAAATGATCAACGAAGCCGAGGGATACAGCAACGAACAGCTGGCCCTGGCTCGAGGGCAATCGCAAGCCTTGCTAGAGCAAGCGCAGGCTTATGCCGTGGCCCGCAAGGCTCGAGCCGCGGGAGACGCGGCGCGATTCATTCAGTGGGAAGCCGCAGTCCGTCGCCTGGCCGACGTACATGAGACGCGGCTCTACCTGGAGACCATGGAGGAAGTGCTCGCCTCGCGGCCAAAGATCATCGTGGATACCCGGCGAGGGCGGCGTCAGCTCACGCTGGTGGATGATGGCCTCGGAATCTTGCCGGCGATCTTGCCGCCGGCACCGGGTTCCGAACCACGGGCTCCCACCGAGGAACAACCACCGTTCTTCGAGCTCCCCGCAGCCGGCAGTCGGAGTGGATCTCCGGGGAGTGTAAGGGGGAGATAAACATGGAGCCGAGAAGCAAACGAAAGAGATATGCCATCGTTGGTGGCATCGCCTTGGGGCTCGTCTTGTTGGTGCGGACGTTCTATACGGTCCGCGAGACCGAGTTCGTCCTGCTGACCCAGTTCGGCCGTCCCGTCGCCACGATCCGCGATGCCGGCTTGCACGTCAAGTGGTTCTTCCAAAGCGTAACTTACTTTGACAAGCGGTTGAGGCTCTACAACCCGCGACCGAGCGAGTTCCTGACCCGCGACAAGAAAAACCTACTGATCGAGTGCTATGTGCTCTGGCAAATTTCGGATCCGCAACGGTTCATCGAGACAGTCGGCGATCCGGTGGCAGCAGAAATGCGCCTGCACGACATCATCTGGTCGTCGCTCGCAGCCTCGGTAGGCAACCACGACCTGGAGGCGCTCGTCGCGCCAGAAGCAGCGAAGGTGCGCACCGAAGACCTGCTGGATGAAGTTACGCAACTGACTGACGCGCGCGCCTTGGAGCGCTATGGCATTCGGGTGTTGGACGTGCGCATCAAGCGGCTGAACTTCCCGGAGCAGAACAAACAGGCCGTTTACGCACGCATGCGGGCCGAGCGTGAGCGTATCGCTCGCCAGTACCGTGCTGAGGGCGAGGAACAAGCCATGCGGATCCGCGCCGCAGCCGATCGGCAACGTGAGGAAATTCTTGCTACGGCTTACCGGGAGGCAGAAAGAATCAAAGGCGAGGGCGATGCCGAAGCGACCCGGATTTATAGCCAGGCCTACGGGCGTAACCCCCGGTTTTACAAGCTGCTGCGTACGCTGGAGTCCTACAAGAAAATCTTTGCGGACAACACCACGGCCATCCTGAGTTCCGATTCGGAACTGCTGAAAGTCCTCACGCAAGGAGAACGGGCGATCCGATGAGCGCGACGGGACTTAACAGAACACTCGTGGCGCCCCAACAGGCCCCACCCGCGACGGGTACGCCCCGCCGACTGAAACGAGCCTGGTACTGGGTGGTGCTAGGACTATGGTTGCTCACTGGCGTCTACATCGTTCCAGCTGACCAGCAAGCTGTAGTGACCCGGTTCGGCAAGGTCGTCCAACCACGCGCAACGCCAGGCATCCACCTCTCGGCGCCGTGGCCTATCGATCGCATCACGAAACTGCGAGTTCGTCAGCTGCAGCGCCTGGTCATCGGTGGAGACGTGGGTGACACAGTGCTGGGACGCATGGATCCCTTGCGGTCGCAGTTCCTGACCGGCGATCAGAATTTGATTCACATGCGCGTCGTGGTGCAGTATTCCGTCAGGGAGCCGATCCAGTACCTGTTCCGGGCGCAGAATGTAAACCAGCTCGTCAGCTCGGCCGTGGAAGCCGAACTCGCACATCGCATCGCCAACTGCGACGTGGATTCGATCCTAACGACGGAAAAGGTGGCTATCCAGGAAGCCACGCGGCGCGCTGCCCAGCGCTTGCTCGATCGCTACGATGTTGGCGTGCAGCTGGCCAGTGTCAATATCGAAAGCGTGGCGCCCCCACCGGAAGCTGCCGAGGCGTTCCGAGATGTGGCTAGCGCACGAGCCGACGCAGCACGCATCATCAACGAGGCAGAAGGTTACGCCAACACGATTGTCCCGAAAGCACGCGGCGAAGCCGAAAAACTCTTGCAAGAGGCTTATGCGTACCGGCAACGCAAGATCGAACGCGCCAAAGGAGAAGTAGCGTGGTTCCTGCAGGTAGCGCGGGAGTACGAACGGGCACGCGAGATCCACAGCCGGCGTCTGTATGTGGAAACCATGGAACAGATCTTGCCCAAGATCCGCAAGCTCGTCGTCGACAGCCAGGGTAACCTCGACTTGACAATCATCCGCAAAGGCGCACCACCAGCAGGTGGCTCAACAGAGCGATGACTCGGGAGCGCAAGGTCCAGCTCTACACTGTTTTGCTGATCGGGGGTTTGGTGGGGGTCCTACTGGCGCGTCGAGGCTTGTTTGAACTGCCGCGCCGGGGGTTTACCAAGGAATCGGACACGCCCCAAGACACTGTCTACGCCATGCTGGAGGCCGCCCGCCAGGGAGACGTAGACACTTACCTCAGCTTTTTCGAGGGCCAGGTGCGGGCGGCATTA
>JAUQPO010000229.1 GCA_030550335.1 Acidobacteriota bacterium | reverse complement strand
TGGGAGGCAAACCTTCCCACAGTTGGCATCCGTTGGCAGACGCGCAATGTCCGCGCGGTCAATGCTTCTTATACCCACAACATCCGGCCGAATTTGATTTCCGAAACCCGCTGGGGTTATGCCTTCAACAACAACCCCCGCAACGGTCCCGTGCGCGGCCTGGAGCTGGTGCGGGAGCTCGGGCTGGTGGGATTGGCACCCAACCTCCCGGACATCAACGGCATCTTTGACGTCAGTTTCTCCGGTCTAGGACTGACGCGCATCACCCAGACCCAGTGGCGCCATCCGGGGTTCCGGAACTTCGCGCAACAATTCCAGCAGCACCTGAACTGGTACCGGGGCCGGCATAGCATAAAAAGCGGATTTATCCTGGATCGGGTCAACTTCCAAGACCGCCAAGCCAGTGAAAACCTGTTCGGAAGGGCTGTGTTTTCGAACCGCTTCACCGGACACCCTTACGCAGACTTCCTTTATGGGATTCCGACCACCTCATACCGTGCATTCCCACCGGTGCTCATTGACCGCAATCGCTGGGGATACAACTTCTTCGTCACAGATGAGTTCCGCGTCACTCGCCGCCTGACGCTCAATCTCGGCGTTCGTTACGAGCTCAAGCCCACCTGGAATGAAGAGTCAGGCATGCAAGCGCTGTTCGATATTGGCACAGGTAAGATCGTGGTTCCCGATGAAGGTTTGCGGCGTGTCAGCCCGCTCATGCCTCTGGGTTACGTGGACGTGATCGCTGCGAGCTCGGCCGGTTACCACCGGGAGCTGTTGTTGAACACGGATCGGAACAATGTGGCCCCGCGCATCGGTTTCGCCTGGCGACCGTTCGGCGAGCGGACGGTCATCCGCGGCGGCTACGGGGTGTTCTTTGACGTGGTGCCACGGGCGCTCAGTGCCGGCGGAGTTCCGTTCGTGGTCAGTGAGCCCAGTTACACAAACCCTACGCCGACGCCGACCGTGATTTTACCCAGGGTGTTTCCGGACACGATCGGCGGTCCCAGCACAGTGAGCATTCCCGCAGCGGTAAACCGTGACATTCGGACCCCTTACAGCATGCAATACAGCTTCACCATCGAACATGAGCGCTGGGATACCGGTTTCCGGATCTCCTACATCGGCACGAACACGCGGCAGGGCGAGTGGAGCTACAACATCAACCAACCGGTGCCTGACGAGCGCCCCTATTGGGAAAAGCCGCGTATGTTCCCGAAGTATCCAGCCATCAGTTACGTCACCAACGGTGCGGGTCATCAGTACCACTCCCTCAACGTGGAAGCCGAACGTCGTTTCCGACAGGGGCTCGCTTACCAAATCTCCTGGGTGTGGGCTCGCGACATCGGCGACCTCGATCGTGGCGAATCGCCGGAAAACGCGTACGACCGACGACGCGAACGAGCTGTCTGGGTAGATATCCCCACACATCGTGTGAGTGCGAATGCGATCTGGGAACTCCCGTTCGGCCGGGGGCGGAAATTCGCTTCGAACTTGAACCGCGGCCTGGACCTAGCGCTCGGTGGGTGGGAACTGTCGGCTATCGTGATTTATAGCTCCGGCCAGTTCCTGACCCCCCAATGGACAGGGCCAGACCCGACAGGCACCGCCTACACCGGGACCAAAACTCCAGCGCAGGTGACCATCCGTCCGGACATCCTGCGCAATCCGAATCTGCCCAAAGACCAGCGATCCACTGAGCGCTGGTTCGACCCGACGGCTTTTGCCGCTCCACCCGTTGGTCGTTTCGGAACCTCAGCCAAAGGCGTGATCAAAGGTCCATCCTCGAGCGTCGTTCACGCCGGGCTGGCCAAATGGTTCCGCATCCATGAGCGGGTGCGTGCTCGGGCAGAGATCACAGCCACGAATCTGTTCAACCACCCGAACTGGAACGACCCCGCGACGAACATTTCTTCGACAGCCACCGTCGCTCGGATCAGTGGAGTCGGTGGCGGCGAGGGCGCGACACAGTACGACCAGGCTGGGCCTCGCGTTTTCCGAGCGGGCTTCCGCATCGAGTGGTGAATCCCCGTTCCAGCTGAGCACTGGGAGCTGGCCCTGATGGGCTGGCTCCCAGTGGCAGCCAGCAGTTAGCGGAACTCCACCTCCGAGGTAAAACGCTCCAACCAGCGCACGAGCTGACGGCGTGGTATCTCTAAGCGGCGCCGTGTGGCCGGAGCGGCAGGGTACCCACCCACCTCTTGCTGGCTATCGATGATCCGGCCTTTGCGCTCGTAAAACTCACGGATCGTACGCAGATCCACCGCATCGCGATCCTTCGGCCGGGCGCCTGCATTGCGCAATACGTGCTCAATCACAGCAGAGGCCGGTAACGCTTTCAGCCCTGATGGCCAGAAAGGCGCGACTTCCAGCGTGCGAATCCCGGGCCCGGCCAATGGCACTGGCCGACCGGAACGATCCCAAGCCAAATTGTCCTGCAGAAACACTTCGCCCCGGCCACTGACCAGAGGCAAGCCGTCCCGCGTATCGACCCCATAAACCAGTACGTTGCCCACCACCGCTATGCGTGCCGGCTGTGGTGCGATGCCCGTGCCGGCCCACTCGGACTCCACGTAATTGACCGTGATAGCGGCCGAGCCCGGGTTGTAAATCAAGTTGTTGACCACAGCTCCTGTCGTAAAGGCCTTAAAGTACGGGTTGCGAGCGTTGTTGTGAGCATAAAAGTTGCCCACAATGGTCACGTTCGTACAGGAGTCATGAATCAATGTCCCCATGGAATGGGGGCCTTTGCTGTGGGTCGAATCGCGCAGCCCTTCGGTAATGAAGTTGTAGCTGAAGGTAATGTCGTGCGATGTGGCCTCTGGGCCCAAGGTCCGCGGGCCGGAAGCCGAGAGGTTTTCGTCGACCCCCCACGAAATCGAACAATGATCGACGACCACATGGTGGGCAGCGATCGTAGTGACCTCGGGCTCCCAGCCACTGCGTTTTGGCCGACCTGCGTCACCGGGACGTATGCGTAAGTGCCGCAACGTGACATGGTGGGTCGTGATCACCAAGCCACCTCGAATGACAGTGATGCCCGGGGAAGGGGCTGTCTCGCCAGCGACGTACACGTAGGGTTCAGCGATTTTCAGGTCCCGGCCCTTCAAATCGATCACGCCACCCACTTCAAACACGACCAAGCGCGGGCCGCGCGCTTCCAATGCTGCCCGCAGGGAACCTGGCCCGCTCTCGTCGAGGTTAGTGACGCGTATGACAGTCCAGCTGTCGTCAAGGCCCTTGGCACACCCAAGGATGCAGCAAAGTAGGAACCACCCGGTGGGGACTTTCATTCGCACCTCTGTTTTTGGGCTGATCGCTGGCGCCCAGGCTGGCCACCCGACGCCCTGACCGCTTATCCTACCAGCGACGCTTCGACGCTGCGCGGCCGCCTGCTCGCTCAGCTGGGGCCCAGGCGTTGCCCACCTCGTCGGGTTGCCCCAGCGCTCCAGAATAAGGCTGAGTCTTAGCCAGCGCTAAAGTGGTACTCCCGTTGGCGTGAGCTGTGCACTGGCGGCCATTCCGCCGCCCTGAGTTTACTCTCAGGAGTGCTCAACATGAGGGTCCACACCGCAACTTTCGATCTTGCGCCAGCTCTCGGCTCCCCATAGCCTCGCGCAGTTTTAACCTATGCACTCAGCCCTCACGGCGCCCAGCCCGCAAAGAGCCCGGCAAAGGCTGGTTTGTCCACAAGCCCTTGCCGCCGCTGGCTTTCACCAGAAAGAGCCGCTGCCTCCCCACCAGACGCTCGACTCGCCGCAGCTGGGCCTCCTCTGCCACCAAGTACCAGCGCTGGCTCGACAACCAAAGCCTCGGCAGATCTCCATCCGAGATGAACACCGGCGGGGCGTCCGGCGCCAGAGACCCGTATTCCAAATTCGTCTTGCGCCCGTTCAGGAGAAGGCCCGAGCGGTTAGCGTAGAAGAACACGGAGGAAAATCGGTAGTACTGATCGTCGACTATGAGGCCACCGGGAGGCGCTGATTGGAGCGCTTGAGCCAACTCACGGGACGACAAAACGGGATCGAAGACGATCAGAGCCTGCCGGGCAGCCTGGAAAAAGAGGATCATGGCCAGGGCCAAACCGAGCGCAAGGCGGTAGCCTGTCAGGCGCCAGGCGACCAGCGCACCCACAACAGTGGCCACCGCTGCCAAGGTAACCGGCAGCTTCAGATACGCGAACGCTGCCAGTGTCAAGTCGGCCATGTGACCGAGCGACAGCGTGTAAAGCTCTGGATTAGGACTCAACGCCCGGGAAATGTCGCCCGCGCCCGGTAGGTCCCGAACTGCGATCAGGATCCCCACGAGGGCAGCGGTCAGAGCGAGAAACACTGCAAACAAGATCTTGCGCCCCCAATCGACAGCTCGACCAGCCCGTGCAAAGGCCTCCCCCAGCAACAAAGCGATCGCGGGATAACAGGGCAGCGTGTAGTACTCTTGCCGGCTGGAAAAGGAGAAGAAGCCGATCACGACACCGATCCAGCACACAGCCAGCAGGCGCAAGCGGCTGGCCCGATCCAGCGGGCGTATGTCCAGTCTTCTTAGCCCGCCGACGAACGCAGTCCAAGGGAAGAACCATACCGCATGCAACAGCCAGAACAAGCCCAAAGGAACCCAATTGTAATCGCGGGGATAACGCGTACCAAGAAACCGGAACACGTGCTCGTTCAGGAAGTAGAACCAGAAAAAGCCCCGCCAACGGAACGGCTCGCAACTGCTGGCGAAATCAAAGTACGGCGGATTTTGGAGGGTCGCCACCACGTGCCAAGGCGCCGCAACCCCGAGGATGATCGCCACAGTCTTCCATGGGTGGAGCCGCTGCCAAGTCTCTCGATCCAACAAACGGTGGGTGAGGGCGAGGTAAAAGAGCAGCGTTCCTACAGGAAAAACGAGCGCCACCAGGCCTTTTACAAGCAAGCCAGTGCCCACCGCCGCGGCACCTACGGCGCTCCAGCGTCCATGCTGGTCCTCGGTGGGCTCTAGGCAACGGAAGTAACTCCAGATCGCCAGCGTTATGGTCAGAGCCAGGATCGGATCGGAAAACTGCACACGCGTGAACAGCCACAAGCCCACCGAACATGCCAGAACGAGGCCTGCGTAAAAGCCCACCGGTTCGCAAATTCCCCAACGGCCGATGCGGTAGACCAGCCAGCACAGGCAGACAGCCGACGTAGCCACCGGCAACCGCGCGACCCAATCGCGGATGCCGAACACGGCGTAGCTGAGAGCGATCAACCAATACTTGAGCGGGGGCTTTTCGAGGTAACGCACCCCATTGATTCGAGGGGTGACCCAGTCGCCCGACTCCAGCATATTCCGAGCGATCTGTGCCTGAACGGCATCCATGTCGTCCATCAAGGATGGCGGGCTTGGGATCGCAGCCAGGTAGACGAGTGCAGCGATGACCACGATCACTGTCCCCAACGGCAGCAGAGGGCTAAGCGTGTGCCCGACAGGAGTAGAGTTGCCCTGTGCGGCCGACTCTTTCCGCATGGTCGTCTCACACCCTGCTCGGTGACCCGGTTGCGCTGACCAGGCCACGCGTGCTCTGAAGTGCGTCGGCCTTGCCCGTTCATCCGCCGACGCATCTAATTCGGAACGCGACTGCCAAAACTCAGCTCAAACCTCTTCGGCGCCGGAGATCACCGCGTGAATGTCCTTGATCCCGACGCCCGGACCCGTTGGCACAGATAAGGCCCCATCCCGGACAGTCAGCGGCGGATCAAACCACTCCCCGTAGCGTTCCACGCCCTTCTTGTACTCCTGATAGCGTGCCAGCCTTGGCGCGCAGGAAGCGAAAATGAGCATGTACACGAAGCCAAAGCCGCCGGAAATGTGGGGCGCGGCGGGCATGCCGGCAAGATCGGCCATTCGCGCCACGCGCAGAGATCGAATCAAACCACCGTA
>JAUQPO010000228.1 GCA_030550335.1 Acidobacteriota bacterium | reverse complement strand
GGTGCCCCGAGAGTTGCGTGGCCTTTTCCTCACTCAGGCAGAGCAGTCAACAACATCTGCTGACACTGTCGGGGGCAAACGAATTGCCTCGACTGGCTAACCTGGTCGCCCCCCTGGGGTCTAAGCCCGCTATTTGGAGCCAACGCACGTTCCCCCGGCCAGTGGGAAGGTCTACTCTTTCAGCAGCCTCTCCACCATGTAACGGAGATTTTCCTCCTCGTTGCGGAAGAACTGATGAGTGCCGGGGTACTGGGCCCGAATCATGCCTTTCTTGTCGATCAGCACCAGTTGAGGTGTCCACAAAGTGAGCATCACCGGGTGTTGCAGGAAGGCAATAACGGTGTCCCGATCGGTGTATCCCACCGGGTAGGTAAGCCCCAACTCCTGAACGTAGCCGGCAACGAGGCTCTCCGCTCCGTCGTTGAACGCAGCACCCAGAGGTTGGAATCCTTTCGGGCCAAGATCTCTGTAAACTCGCTCCATGGTGGAAGACGTGCGCTTGCAGTGCGGACACGTGGTCAGTAAAAACTCCAGTGCAACCACCTTGCCGCGGAAATCGCTGAGCTTTATTTGTTTTCCTCCGGGCAAACGGATGATCAACTCGGGCGCCTTCCGCGGAATTTCCGCCGCCCGTCCAGCAAACGTCACGATTAATAACGCCAGGACTACCCTAGCCCATGCGTGACGAAGTCGGACCCAGCACATCACGAACCACCCTACACGGCAACTAGACGAATCCACTTTGCTGCAGGGTTTCACCGCCAGCTCAACCTCGGGCCTCGTTCTCACTCTAGGGTAGCTCAGGCCACCGAATGTTCGTTCCCGGCGGCATCCCTTCTACCAGGTAGACCTTTTTGCCCAAACGCTTCACACAAAACCACCCATCCGGCCCTTTGCCCTGCGTTTCGTCCAAGCTTTGCCCGGTGACCTCCAAGCCACCCCATTTCTTTTCCAGGATCCTCAGGTAGGCGTTCCGGAACTCGTCAGCGACGCCCTCATTTTCCCAGACAGTCGCTTGGATCAAGACACTGTAGGGCTGGTGCCGATGTTCCAAAAACCGGTAGACACCACCTCTCCAGGAAGGAGCGATAGCACGCACCGCTTCCTCCCCCAGGTACTGCTGTAACAACACCGCGTAATCGAACTCGCCCACCGCGCCCTCAGCGAGCTTCCGAAAAACTCCGCGCGGCTCGACCCTGGGTAGTTGCACCGCCTCCTCGACGACCCCATCGAAGTACTTCTCCGGATGCAACACCTGCTGGGTGGTCTGTGGGGGGTGTTCGAACACGCGACGGAAACCTTCCCGCCCCCATTTCTGAAGCACCGCCTGCTGAAACTTCATCCCGGCTGAGTATGGGAACAGGAGTGATTGTTGAATGTAAAGCGGAGCCCCATCGAAGACCGGGAATCCCCGAGCCGAAACGTTGATCATCCGGGCCATCATGCCGACCAGCTCCGGCGCCGCCAACAATGATTGACCGCTTTCGCGAATCGCCAGCTCTGACATCAACCAGGTCGCCTGGCCTTCCATGACCGCCATTCGCGCCAGCGCACTGTCGTCGTTCGCCACGCGGCTCCTCAGGAATCGGCGAAGGTTAAAGTGCTGATCCGCGAGCGCGTGAGCCAGCTCATGCACCACAGCCATCTGCTCCAGAGTCTCGCTGTTGGAGTCCAGAAGATACAGCTTCTTTTCCTGGAAGTCATAGAGCGCCGCAGCCTGCTCGGCATAAAGCGCTGTCAAAGTCTTTAAAAGGTTGAAGTCTTCAGGCACCAACCCGAATTTCTTCAAGACTCGTTCTTCAATGCGAACTTCCTGCGGCCGGATCTCCTTGTGGATCCGTTTTTCAAGCAACCGCTCTAGTTCCTGCCGCGTGATTATGGAGAACTGTACCCGGCGGCGAAATTCGAGGCCCGTGACTTCCGCGAGCTGGCGGACCGCCTGATCGAGCTGGGGCTGGACCGCCCGAGCCCGAACAGGCTCCGCCTGCGCTAGGTAACTGGCAAGACCACAGATCGCGATGAGTGACGCCGCCGATCGACCAAAAAACTCCATCCTCAGATCCCCTTCTCGACCGCCCACTCCAGCGCGGGCACATGCCGCCGAAACGCCAGGGCTCCAGCTAAGCACGCTACACCCGCGATCAGCACCGTAATCCGGACCCCCAACTGTTCTGCGATCGCCCCACCTACCAAATGGCCCACCGGCAGTACTCCGGTCACAGTCATGGCGTACAGAGCCATCATCCGGCCCCGTAGACGCTCAGGCACAAGACTCTGAAGCAGGGTATTCACCGAAGCGTTCTGCCTCATTTGGCTGTAGCCCAGCAAAGCGAATAAAACCAGGAGAAGCTCGTAGGAAGGAACCATCGCGATCGCTACGAGACTCACCGAAGTGAGCAAGGCGTTGGCTGAAATTAGATGGCCTAACCCACGGGCGTCCGTTTTGCGTGCCAGCAACAGCGTGCCCGTCACTGCCCCGAGCCCTGCCAGCCCGTTCAGCATTCCCAATCCTTGGGATCCACGGTGAAAGATGGCGTCGGCAAAAAACGGGGCTAGAGCAATAGCCGGGCCCCGGCTCAGGTTTGCCAGCGCGTTCACCAGCAACAGTGCCCGAATACGGGTTTCCATACGCACGTACCGGAAGCTCTCTCCTACTGCCTCCGTCAAAGAGCGTTCCCGCTCCAGGGGCAACGGCCTCAAACGGATCAGTCCCAGTGCCACCAGGACAGGCACAAAAGTAACCGCGTTGATGACAAAGCAGACGCCCTCTCCCCACGCTGCGATCATCAGTCCGGCTAAGGCCGGTCCCAGCAAGCGAGCGCCGTTAAAAACAGCCGAGTTCAACGATATGGCGTTCATCAAGTCCTGGCGGCCCACCAGATGGATGTACAACGACTGTCGCGCAGGAACATCCACGACGTTGATCAATCCCCACACCAAAGCCAGCGCGTACACCCACACGGGCGCCACCCGTCCAGACAAGACCAGCCACGCAAGCAGGGCCGCTTGCAGAAGAAACGCGGCCTGAGTCGCTACGACGACTCTGTGACGTGAAAACCGGTCCGCGAGCCAGCCTGCAGCCGGGCCAAACGCCAGTACAGGCGCGTGGGCACAGAAACCTGCAAACCCTACAGCCAGCTCCGAAGCGGTCAGCCGGTAGACCAGCCAGTTTTGCGCCAGGTTCTGCATCCAAGTGCCCAGCAGGGATACTGCTTGTGCACCAATGAACAGCCGGAAATTGCGATGCCTGAGGGCACGGAAGGTCGCTTTCCATGCCGCAAAACGCCTGCCGGACGGCAGCACGTCACTGGTCAACCCGTTACCAACAGTGACGCCGTGGTGTGAACCTGGCGGGATACGCGACGCCATGCGCTCACTTCCAGGATAGAAGAGCGGCTAGTTTCGCTATGGCTGCGCAACACCACTCAATTGACTAAAACTGCACGGAGCAACGCGAGCGCGCGTCAGAACTCGCAATTAGCGGAGAACTTGCAGTTCTGGGCCGAGCCTATACAGCTCTCCCGCCCGCGTTTCGAGTGTGATTTCGCGATCGCGATATCGAATCCGTACCCTTCTCCCTAACAGCGACTTCACACGGGCCCGCTGCAGACGTCCACCGGACCACTCCAGATCCACCTCGAAACCACCTCGTGCCCGCAACCCGCTGACGCGCCCTTCCACCCAAGCCTTTGGCAAAGCTGGCAGCAAGTGCAGGTAGGCGCTATGCCCCTTCAGCACGTCGCTGATCGTGTCCGGCCGTGCGTAGGGATCGTGCGACTGAAGTAGCATTTCAGCGATTCCCGCGGTGGCTCCGAAGTTCCCATCGATCTGGAATGGCGGGTGCGCATCGAAGAGGTTCTGGTATACGCCGCCACGAGGTTCCCTGCTTCCTGGCACGCTCTCCCAAGCCGGCTGCAGGAGGTTCGTCAGCAAACGCAGCGCACGGTCCCCGTCCAGAAAACGAGCCCAGAAATTCACCTTCCAGGCCATCGACCAGCCCGTGCCACCATCACCCCGGAACTCCAACGAGCGCCGTGCCGCGGCGAATAACTCCGGAGTCCCGAAGGGCGTGATCTCCCACCCAGGGTGCAAGCCCCACAGATGCGACACATGACGGTGGCGGTTGTTCGGATCATCGATATCCTCAAGCCATTCCTGGAGTTGTCCTAGCCGGCCAATCTGATTCGGAGCTATGCGCGAGCGGGCCCACTCTAGGCGTTTGCGTAACGGTGCATCGACACCGAGAATCTCGCTTGCGGCGATCACCTGGGCGAACAGGTGACGTATGATCTGGTGGTCCATGGTCGGCCCCATCACCAACCCGCCGTTCTCCGGCGAATTGCTTGGGCCTGAGATCAGCCACCAGCGCCGCGGATCCTCCACCAAGGTGTCCAGGAAAAACAAAGCCGCGCCCTTCATCAAGGGATAAGCCTGGTCGCGCAGGAAGGCTAGATCTCCCTCGAACAGATAATGCTCCCACAAATGCTGACAAAGCCATGCACCACCGGTCGGCCAGATGCCATGGTTGGAATGATTAATCGGAGCCGGTCCTCGCCAGAGATCGAAATTGTGGTGCAGGACCCAACCACGGGCCCGGTAATGCTCCCACGCCGTGCGCTCGCCCGACTCGGCCACCTCCGCCAAAGCGCGGAACAGGGGCAGGTGACACTCAGCTAAGTTGGTGACCTCTGCGGGCCAGTAGTTCATCTCCGTGTTAATGTTCACCGTGTACTTGCTTCCCCAGGGCGGCTTCAACTGATCGTTCCACAAACCCTGGAGGTTGGCTGGCTGACCGGGCAAGCGACTGGAGGCGATCAGTAAGTAACGGCCGTACTGGAACAGCAGCACGATCAGCTCAGGATCCGCCTCGGGACGGAACTGGCGGATCCGTTCGTCAGTTTCCAGCTGGGAGCCGCTGCTCGTGCCGAGATCCAGGCTCACCCGACGGAACAGCCGCTGGTGATCTCGTATGTGCTCATCCCGCAGCACCTCATAGCTCATCGCTCCAGCTGCGTCCAGGGTGGCACGATTACGTTCGTGCGGATCCGCGGATACATCGCGAAAGTTCCGAAAATTGGTGGCTACAGCGAGGAGAAGCGTAGCGCGATGCGCCCCTTCGACCTCCAGCGCATCCCCGTTGGCCAACCCCTTGCCTCCATCCAGCCGGAGGCGTAACTCTGCCTCGTAACGAATGGCGCCGCCAGGCACTCGGCCTTGCATCCGCAGGTTCCCAGACGGGGAAACCTGCACCAAGCCACCTTCATGAGCTGGCTGCAATCGCACGCGGAACCGCAACGCTCCAGGCTCGCTGCTACTCAGGTGCACGACCAGCACCTGACGCGGGTGGGAGGCAAACACCTCGCGCCGGTACTCCACCCCATCCAGCCGATACTGAGTCGTTACGATGGCCGTGTCCAGATTCAAATCTCGACGGTAAGCTTCCACACGTTGTGCTTCATGGCCGGGAAATTCCAGATACAGGTCGCCGCAAGGCTGGTATTCCATCTGGCGCAAGGGAATGCTCATGAAGTGCACCATGGCCAGCTCTTCAGCGGCTCGCTGCTGGCCGGCCCACAATAGCTGCCTAAGCTTGGGTAGGTAGCGCCAGGCACCTGGATGCGCGTAGTCGTGCGGTGCACCTGTCCAAACCGTATCCTCATTGAACTGGATCCGTTCCCGTTCGATCCCACCGAACACCATGGCCCCAAGCCGCCCATTGCCCACCGGCAACGCCTCCACCCACTGCCGAGCGGGCCTTCGGTACCAGAGCGACAAGCGTTGCTCAGGAGGTGAGCTCATACGAGCAGCGGAACACAGCCATGGCAAACCCGCGACAATAGAAAACCCAAAACAAATCAGCAGCGGCGGTACCCTCAGACGGCGCATGCTATCTCATGGCCATTCTAAATCCGTGCAGCCACATTACCTGGTTTGGACGCACCAC
>JAUQPO010000227.1 GCA_030550335.1 Acidobacteriota bacterium | reverse complement strand
GGTGGATCGGCGACGGTAATGAGCAAGCCGGAAGCGACATCGAAGGGGCTTTTCGAGGGGTGCCTGCAGGTGCTGGAACGCATGGATCCAGTCCAGCGGGTGGGCCGCGTTACGCGCATTGTGGGGTTGATCGTGGAGTCAGACGGACCCTCGGCGGCCATAGGCGACTTTTGCGAGATCCTGACCACTGGCGGGCGGCGCATTCGTACCCAGGTGGTCGGCTTCCGCGAAGGGCGCGTGTTGTCGATGCCGCTGGAAGAGGTCGATGGACTTCAGGCGGGAGACAAGATCGTCGCACGGGGCGAGGCAGCCCGTGTGCCCGTGGGCCAGGGGTTACTCGGGCGGTTGCTGGACGGGTTCGGGGCAGTGATGGACGGCGGGCCGGAGCCGGAAGCCGAAGCTTACTACGACTTGTACAAGCCGCCTCCGGGTCCCCTGGAGCGCGAGCCCATTCGCGAACGCTTGATCACGGGGATTCGCGCCATTGACACCCTGTTGGCTTGCGGCAAAGGGCAGCGGTTGGGGATCTTTGGCGGCAGCGGTGTTGGCAAGAGCACATTGCTAGGCGCGATGGCGCGGAACAGCCGTGCAGATGTGAACGTCATTGCCCTGATCGGGGAGAGAAACCGTGAGGTGCGCGAATTCGTCGAACGGGACCTAGGCGAGGAGGGGTTGAGGCGCTCGGTGGTGGTCGTGGCCACGTCGGACCGGCCAGCGCCACTGCGCGTGCGCGCAGGGTTCGTCGCACTAGCGGTGGCGGAGTACTTCCGAGACCAGGGGGCTGACGTCCTACTTGTGCTGGACTCGGTAACGCGTATCGCCATGGCCCAGCGGGAAATCGGGCTCGCGGCCGGGGAACCCCCTAGCCAGAAAGGCTACACCCCTTCGGTGTTCGGGCTGCTGCCCAAGCTTTTCGAAAGAGCAGGGAAATTCCGAACCGGCTCCATCACTGGCTTCTTTACCGTGCTGGTCGAAGGAGACGATTTCAACGAACCGATCGCTGATGCCTGCCGAGCTATTCTGGATGGGCACATCGTTCTTTCCCGGCAGCTGGCCTCGATGGGCCATTACCCGGCGATCGATGTCTTGCAGTCTGTGAGCCGACTGGCGACACAGGTGGCGAGCCCAGAAGAGCTGGAGGCGGCGCGTAGGCTCCGCGAGGCCCTGGCTTTGTACCAGCGTTCCGAGGACCTCATCAACCTCGGGGCTTACGTGTCCGGATCGAATCCTCAACTCGACGCTGCGATCCGACTGCGGCCCAAGCTGGAGGAGTTCCTGCGTCAAGCGCCCGACGATCAAGCTCCCTACGAGGAGACCGTCAAGCAATTGTTCGAGCTGGCGGGCCTGCAGACTAAGCCTGTGAGGGCGTCGTGAGACGGTTCGAGTTTCGGTTGGAACGCGTTCGCCAATGGCGGGAAACCGAGCTCGAAACCGAGCGTGCAAAACTCGCTGCTTTGTTGCGAGCACGACAGGAGCTGGAGTCCCAACTGGCAAGTCTGCGGATGACACTAGAACAGGCCGAGCGGGCGGTGTTGGACCCGGCAGAACGGGGCGAATCGATCCGGCTCGAGCTCCTGGTTTGGATCACGGCCTATCGGCGATGGGCCCGCCAGCAGGAACAGTTGATCACAGGCCGCCTACTGGACCTCGATCGTCAACTTCACGAGCAACGCCAGCGCGTGTTGGAGACGTGGCGGCGCTATGAGCTTCTCAATCGCTTGCGATCGCGAGCCTGGATGCAATGGTTGCTCGAGTCCGATCGCGAGCTTGAGCGCCAGGCGAGCGAACTGACGCTGATACGCTGGAGCCGCTTGGCGGATGGTCAGGATTGATCGTTCAGCGTTTGCGGGTTAGCTTGAGTGAGCGTAGGTTGTGGCGAACGCAGGAACGCCAGAAACTGTGCTGCATCGCGGGTCAGGCCTGCGAAACTCGCCAGAACGCGCCCTTCGCCATCCAGAATGGCGTAGTAAGGGATCGCTACCGTAGCGAACAGCTTTTGCTGAAGTTGCTGATTGCGTTCCGAAGCGGCATCGACCCCGTCAGTGTAGAGTTCCACCAGCACATACCGCCGCAACTCCTGCGCAATTTCCGGCCGAGTGAACATGTTGGCTTTCATCCAATGGCAGTTCGTGCAAGCATAACCAGTGAATGCTACGAAAACCAGCTTGCCTTCCGAGCGGGCTTTGGCCAGCGCTTCTTCGTATTGGTTCTTCATCCACGGCAGTGGCTCTGTGCTGGCTGAGCCGATGAGGAGCCCTGTTTGGCTGGCAGGCGGCGGGATGTAGGCCTCCAATTCGCCTAATCGGCCGCCGAGCAGCCCGGGAATCAGGCTGATGGCAAACCCTAGGAACGCCACCGCTACCAGCAGGCGACTCACCCCGAGAGGAGCATTGGGGTCCACTCCCGGCAACCGCACCAGTCCGAGTAGGTACAGGCCCGCGATGCCAAACAGGACGATCCACGCCGCTAGGAAGCGCTCGCGGGTCAACACACCCCACTGCATCACCTGGTCGACATTACTCAAATACTTGAACATCGCAGCGAAGATGACCAGGCCTAGTACTACTTTGACCCTGGGCAGCCACCCCCCACTTTTTGGCATGCGTTCCAGCAAGGCAGGGAACAGCGCTAGCAGGAAAAAGGGCAACGCGAGGCCGGTAGCGAACGCCACCATGCCGATCAGAGGCCTCGTGCCTCCACTTTGAATGGAGGCGGCCAGTAGGGTTCCGACGAATGGCCCCACGCAAGCAAAGGCAGTCAGTGAAAAGGTGAGGCCCATCAGCAACGTTCCCAGCATGCCTCCACGCTGCGAGGCTCGATCGAGGCGCGTCAGCCAGCTGGAAGGCAAATTCAGCTCGAACGCCCCAAGCAGGCTCAGGCCGAATATGAAGAACACTAAGGCGATGAACCCATTGACCCAAGGGTTTGAGCCGAGCTGGACCATCCCGAAGGGGCCTAGGATCAACGTAACCAGAAAGCCGAGTCCGGAGAAAAGAGCTATGATACCCAGACCAAACACGGCGGCCTGGGAGAAAGCTTCGAACCGGGCGGCAGCCTTCTGCTTGAGGAAATAGGAGACCGTGATCGGGATCATGGGGAACACGCACGGGGTGAACACGGCTGCCAAGCCGAATCCAAAGGCGATCAGCAAGAAGGGTATCCACCCTTGGGTTGCTACGTTGGGATTTTGGCATTGAGCACCGGTTGAGAAGGCCGCGGTGCCGGTCCCGGTGGGAAGTGCCGCAGGACTGCCGAACTGCTTCTCGGTTACCAGCTGGTAGTCGCTCGGGATGACGATATTCGGCTGGGGGGCAGCCGGATCGATAGTCAGGGTCGCGCTGACGGTCTTTCGTCGGGGAGGTAGGCACTGTTTTTCGTCGCAGAGCTGGTATCGTGTGTGGACAGTGATCTCAACAGGCCCAGGGGTCGCTTCCTTAGACACACCGATCTCCACCAGGAAGACCACCTGCCGTGCGTAAGTCTCCGTGTTCATCTGAAAACTGGGATCGAAGGCCGTTGTGGGTGGAGGCTGGTACAGCTTGTAACCGCTGAGCGTTGGGTGCTGGCTGAGCTCGATGGTGGTGGGAATCGGGCCACCCTTAGGGGTGGTGGCTGAATAAAGGTGCCAACTGCCTTCAAGCTGGACGATTAGCCGGCCGAGGACCGAAGCTCCCGGCGGTACACGCTGGCTGTCGAGTTGCACCTGCCAGCGTGCCGGATCCAAGGGTTGCGCTCCTGCCGGCACTAAGAGCCACAGCAACAGCAAGGACAGGTTTGACACTCTGGATTTCATCGGTGCTTCAGGCTGCTGCAATTTCGGATGATCTACAGCCCAGTCAGGTTCCAGTCCCCACTTGCAGGTGGGACCAGCGGGCGAGCTCTTCCTCAATGCGGGCGTTGACTCCCCTGGAGGCGAACTCGGCCGCCACCCGTATGGCATTCTTTATGGCCTTGGCGTTGGAGCTACCGTGACAAATCACGCACACGCCTTTGACCCCGAGCAGCGGCGCTCCGCCAGCTTCTGAGTAGTCCAGGCGGCGACGGAACTCCTGGAAAGCCGGCTTGCAAATCCAGGCACCCAAGCGCGTACGGTAAGACGAGTACAGGCACTCTTTCAGGGTATGGGCCAAGACATCCACCAGCCCTTCGCTCACTTTAAGGGCGACGTTGCCGACGAATCCGTCGCAGATGATCACGTCGGCCTTGCCTGTGTATAGGTCCCGCCCTTCGACGTTTCCGATGAAGTGGATAGGCAGGGCACGCAATAGGGGTGCGACGCTGCGGGTCAGCTCGTTACCTTTGTGCTCCTCTTCTCCAATTGAGAGCAAGCCCACGCGAGGTCTTTCCACGCCGATGATCAAGCGAGAGTAGATCTCGCCCATGACCGCAAATTGCACGAGCATGCGGGGTGTGGAATCCACATTGGCACCTACATCGATCAGTACAGTGGGACGACCGCTCAAGGTCGGAAAGGCCGAAGCTAACGCAGGCCGGTCGACTCCAGGCACCATGCCCTGGACCACCTTAGCGATCGCCATGATCGCCCCAGTGTTGCCGGCAGACACAAATCCCTGGGCCTTTCCCTCACGGACCAGCCGGGAGGCCACGCGGGCAGAACTATCCTTTTTGCTTCGCAAAGCCTGCCCGGCGCGGTCCTCCATGGTGATGCGTTCACTCGCATGGACGATTTCGATGGGGAGGTCCCGGGCCTCCGGGTGGGCGAGCAACTGTGCCCGGAGAACGTCCTCTTGACCCACAAGGAGCACGCGCACACCGTACTCTCGAGCGGCCGCTACTGCCCCAGCTACTTCAGGCACCGGCGCTCGATCGCCGCCCATCGCGTCCAGGGCTACCGTCACCATGGCCTGCTCAGAGCACCCCGGTCAGGTTCAGCTCTCGGGTACCTCAATCACCTCGCGCCCCTTGTACCGGCCACAGTGAGGGCAAACCCGGTGCGGTAGCTTTGGCTCGTGGCAGTGCGGACACTCGATCAACCCGGGAACCCGCAGCGCGTGATGCGCTCGACGATTCGCGGTTCGGCGTTGCGAGTGGCGACGTTTTGGGTTCGGCATAGGCGTCCAACTCCTTCACAATTTAGCTCAGATGCTCCCCGGGACGGGCGGCTTACCGCGCCTGCCCCGGAAAGGCAGCGGCAGGCTTTAACCGAGTTTGAGTGCTTTCAATGCTGACCAGCGTGGATCGATGTCTTCCACTTTGCAGTGGCATTCCACGTGGTTGCGGTTTTCCCCACAAATGGGGCAAAGGCCCCGACAATCTTCCCGGCACAGCCAGTGCATGGGCAGCCAGAGCATGATCTGCTCCATCAGCACATCCAGCAACTCAATTCCTTCTCCCTCGTAGAACCCGAACTGGATCTCCTTGTCATCCAGCTCCAGCTCGGGTTCTGTGGGCAACATGGAACGGGGCCGGTATTTTAGCTCAAAGTCGCTGTCCAGCTCGAGCCTCCTGGGGTCCAAGCACCGGTGGCACTCACCCTCCAGCGCCCCAGTTATGTGCCCGCGCACGGTGATCACTTGCGTCCCCTCGGTGAGCTCTGCTGTGCCTTGTATCCTCACAGGCCAGCGTTGGCGGAAGCCGGCATCAGTCAGATCCAAGCGATCGGGTTCATAGGTGACGTCGAACGTCACCTTGTGAAGTTCCATGTCATGGACACTGAGCAGCATCAACGGCCTCCTGCCCCGCGGGCACCATCGGAGCACTGATTCAGGCTTGCCAGCCTAGGTGCCTGCCCGCTTTGAACTTCCCGCCGCGCGAATCGTACTTATCCTATTCTTTCAAAGGATAAGCATGGGTTCAAGTCGCTAGCCCGGCTTGGCGGCTCTCCGCTCTGGCAACTCACCAAAGGAGACCCTGCTCAGGTGAGGCTTGGAAAACGAGCTAATCACCTCTCGGAGAACCAAGTTCCGGTGAGGTGGAAGCCCGGCCCAGCTGGGTAGAA
>JAUQPO010000226.1 GCA_030550335.1 Acidobacteriota bacterium | reverse complement strand
GGAAGCAGGTGACAAGGCATCGAGGAGAAGGACCATGGCCATCCAGACTCTAGGATTGACGGAGCGCAAACAGGACGATTTTGTCGTCATTCAGCCCGAAACGACCTACACTGGAGCTCCCATCACACCGGTCCCGAAGGGCCTGCCCAAACGGACCCAATCGTTGTGTCCGGAATGTTCCCGGATTATCGATGCGGTTCTTTCCGAAGACGACCAAGGACGGGTGGTCATGGAAAAGACCTGCCCTGAGCATGGGAACTTCTGGGATGTCGTGTACTCGGACGTCAAACTCTACTTAAAGATGGAGGAATGGGTTTTCGGCGATAACCGGGGCGTCGAAAATCCCGCTGTGCCCGACGCCAAGACTTGCCCGACAGACTGCGGGCTCTGCTCCATGCACACCAGCCACACCGGTCTTGCCAATATCGACCTGACGAACCGTTGCAACTTGACCTGCCCGATTTGCTTCGCCAACGCCAACGTGGCTGGTTATCTGTACGAGCCCTCGCTCGAGCAGGTGCGCTTCATGCTCCAAACCTTGCGGGAGCAGCGCCCTGTAGCTTGCCGCATAATCCAGTTTTCTGGAGGCGAGCCCACGCTGCATCCTAACTGGTTCGAGATCCTCGAGATGGCTAAGCAAATGGGCTTCTCGCACATCCAGTGTGCGAGCAACGGAATTAAATTCGCTGATTTCGAATTCACCCAGCGGAGTGCGGAAGCCGGTCTGCACACGATCTACCTCCAGTTCGACGGCGTCACCGACGACGTGTACTTGAAGAGCCGCGGCCGGCCGCTAATGGACATTAAGCTGCAGGCCATCGAGAACATACGCAAGGCCGGGATGAAGATCTGCCTAGTTCCGACAGTGGTGCGCGGCTTGAATGATCACCAGGTAGGCGACATTCTGCGCTTTGCCATCGACAACATCGACGTGATCAGCGCCATCAGCTACCAGCCGGTCGCCTTCACGGGGCGGATCAACCGCCGCGACCTGGAGAAGAAACGCTACACCATGTCCGACGTAGCGCTGGATATCCACCGCCAGACGGGCATCTGTGACGCGTACTACGACTGGTTCCCGCTGGCTTGCGTATCGCCCTTCTCCAAACTGATCAGTGCCCTGCGTGGGGAATTGACCACCCATCTAACGCCTCACCCGCACTGCTCACTCGGCACATACTTGTTCGTCGACCAGAAGAAACGCGCAGTGCCCGTCACTCGATTCGTCGATGTCGGCGCTATGCTGCGCGACATGGACCTGCTCGCCCGCAAAACCACTAAGGCCCACGCCAAGATCTTTTCCCAGATCGAAGCCTTCAATCTGCTGCGCAAGCACTTCAATGAGGGGCGCGCGCCTGAGGGCCTGACGTTCAAGAAGTTCTTGGAAACCCTACAGGGCCTGGTGGACAAGCGTTACGGCCGCGGGGAAATGGAAAAGAAAGGATTCACGTTCAAGACCCTTATGGTGGCGGGCATGCATTTCATGGATCACTACAACTACGACATCGAGCGCGTGAAGCGCTGTGTGATCCACTACGCTGCCCCCAACGGGCGCCTTTACCCGTTCTGCACTTACAACGGCGGGCCCACTTTCCGCGAGCAGATCGAGCGCGAGTTCTCGGTACCACTCCCTGTGCCGAACGGGTGCCGCCCAGCGATCGGATGCTGTGCGTGCTAGGAATTTAACTGCCGGGGTTCGCGACGAATGCCGTGAGCCCCGGCCAGCGGTGTCCCTCAATTGGTTTAGCGCATTGCCACAAGACAGCGCGGGTGAGCCAGGTCCCGGTGGACGCGGAACCCGCTTGCGCGAAGGTCTTCTGCCGCTTGTTCTAAGGTATAGGGTTTGAGTGCTTTATGTGGGTGCAGCTCCACTTTGAGGCAGCGCACCCGCTGGAGCCAGGCTTGTCGCCTCGGCAACAGCTCTGCTTCCGCACCTTCGATGTCCATCTTCACGTAGTCGACCACCGGGACGCCTAGAAGGTCGATCAGTTCGTCCACGGTCACCGACCTGACCTTCCCTTTTGGTTGCCCCCACTCGCCTGACACCACTCGGTAACCCGATTCCCACTGGCCGCCGTAGAGCACCTCTCCCGGTTCCCACCAGACCGCTGCGTGGATTACCCGGCAGCGTTCGCCAAAGCAGGCTACATTCCAGCACGCCATCTCCCAGTTTTCGCGGTCCAGCTCTACCCCGAGGATCCGTGCTTGGGGATAAAGCACAGCCAAGTGCGCCACGGTGAGCCCAATGTTGGAACCGAGATCGAGGATCGTGCGCACAGGATGGAGCTCGGGTGGGGGTAAGTGGTAGGCGCCACAAAACGTGTCATAGAGTACGCCCAGGTCCGCATAACTGCGCCGGCAACGGACCAGCCGCCCTCCGAGAGGCTTGAGCTTCACTCGTAGAAAACCCGGCGCCGAAGCCCGCGGTGTGCGGCGCCAAGGAGGGCACAGTCGGAGCGTCTCGCACATAATTTGGAATCTCGCGCCCGCGCCATCCACGCACCGAAGAAGTCTGGCCGCGGCTCGGTACCGTTTGAAATTCAGTGCGAAGATGTCTCTGATTTCTAGCAAGGCATCCATGGACGGCTAGCCTGCAGCTTGTTGATCCCGTGTGCCAGAATGGAGGCTCACCCCTGGCCTGTGTAGAGACCTGTGCCGTGCGGCTTCTTCTGATCCAAAACTCACTCTATTATCCCGCCTTCGGTGGCGGAAACAAGTCCAATCGGCTGCTCATGGAGGAACTGGCTGCACGGGGCCATGAGTGTCTCGTTTTGACTCGCGTGAGTGAAAAGCTGGACGCCGAGCGCTTGCAATCGTTCATGGGTGAGCTGGCGGCTCGGGGGATCGATGTGGAGCCGGGCCGGTTTGGATCGCTGCGCTATCGATTGAATGGCGTCACGGTACACGTGGAAGATAGCTTGCTCCGGCTGCGCGAAGCGATTAGTCGGGAAATCGAGCGTTTCGACCCCACATGGGTCCTGGCCTCGACCGATGACCCGCTACAAGTCTTGCTAGAGGCAGCACTGAAAGCTGCGCCGGGGCGGGTGATCTATCTTGCCCGGACCACCCTGGCCCTGCCTTTCGGGCCCGATTCGCCCGTCCAGAGTCCTACCCACTTAGAGCGATTGCAGTCGGTCCGGGCAATCGTGGCCGTGAGTCAATACGTTCAACAATACGTGGAACGCTGGGCGGGACTGCCCGCCATCACCTTGCCCATCTCTCCGCACCCCAAAGGACCATATCCGAAGTTGGGCAAGTTCGGTGCGGGTTATGTGACCATGGTGAATCCTTGCGCGGTAAAGGGGCTCTCGATTTTCGTGGCACTCGCACGATTATTCCCGGAACAGGCTTTTGCAGCGGTCCCGATGTGGGGAACAACTGCCGAGGATCTGCTGGCTCTAGAGGCCCTGCCCAACGTACGACTGCTGCCGCCAGTCGAGGACATCTCGAAGATTTTCGAAAAGAGCTCGGTCATCCTGGTACCTTCGCTATGTCCCGACGCCAAGCCGAGAATTGTGCTGGAGGCCATGGCCCACGGGGTTCCTGTTTTGGCCAGCGATGTAGGGGGCGTCGCTGAGGCAAAGCTCGGGGTGCCTTATTTGTTGCCGGTTCGACCGGTACGCCACTATGAGCGGTTCGTGGATCAGCAGATGGTGCCTCGCCCGGTCGTTCCGGAGCAGGACGTCGAGCCGTGGCGGGAAGCTCTAGCCAAGCTACTCACGGATAGGCCCCATTACGAGGAGCTGGCCGAGCGCTCCTACCAGGTGGCCCAGGCTTATCTTGCGCGACTCGATATCGGTGAGTTCGAGCGGTTCTTGAGCGGCTTGGCGCTCCGGGAAGCGGAACCGTCTGCCCATATGCTCGCCCAGCCGGCGATTTCGCCGCCGGGGACCGCTGCTCTCAAGGAGCTGTCGCCCGAAAAGCGTGCGTTGTTGGCGCGACGCTTGGGGAGTCGCTCCCGAGGCGGGTCGGAGACCTCCACATAACAAAAAGAGCTACGACTCCGCGCCACAGTTAGCCCCGACCCGTGCCACGGTGGTGGGCTCGAACGAGAGGGCGATGCTGGCATGCTCACCAGCACCCGGCGTGACGGAGCCCGGGTTGACCTCGGCGCGCCCTCAGAACTGCTCCTTGAAGAACCTTCTTACGGGAGCTGGTACCGCCAATTGCAACGATAGGATCAGTTGCTGATAGGGTAGACGTCATGAGGAAAGCTAACCTACGGCAGCGGTGGACGCATCTTGTGGCGCTGGGGATCGTAGCGACAGGCATTGGCTGGAGTCAAGTCGCCCCGATGGTCCTTTACGAGTTGGGCCGCTCAGCCGGCTTCCGCCTGCAAGAGGGTGCCGGTGCGGCTGTAGTCGAGCCGGTGGAGTTGCCGGGCGCCCCGGTGACCGCTGGTCTACGGCTGAGCATCACCGAGCCACTCAATCCCGGCGAAACGGTCCGGGCTAGTGCGCCGATCGCTGAACGAGTTGACGCTAACGACGTTCTTCTAGTCGAATTCTGGGGGCGGGCGGTCGAGGCTGAGCAATTGCCCGCGAAGGTGGAAGTGCGTTTCGAGCCTGGCTTGACTCGTTATTCCTCGCCCTTGCGCATGGTAGCTCGGCTGGATCGGCAGTGGCGTAAGGTGCAGTATCCTTTCACGGTCTCGCGCAATTACGGTCCAGGTGAGGCCAGATTGGAGCTGGTGGCTCGTCGCCAACGCGCAACCGTGGAGCTCGTGGGGCTACGACTTCTCAACTACCGCAACACGGTTCGCAAGGAGGATCTCCCTTGTACCCGCTTGGATTACCCAGGTAGCGAGCTCCAGGCCTCTTGGCGGACTGCAGCAGATCAGCGCATCGAAAAACTTCGCAAGGCTGAGTTGGTCGTTCGGGTTGTGGATCGTAAAGGGCGAGTACTGCCTGGCGCTTCTGTACGCGTTCGGATGCAGCGCCACGCGTTCGGCTTTGGGACCGCCGTGAGCGCACCTCTGTTGCTCGGCCAGGCCCGGAACGCCAGCCCCGAAGACGTTGAACGTTACCGGCGGGAGTTGCTCCGCTTGTTCAACAAGGCTGTAGTCGAGAACCATTTGAAGTGGCCTTTATGGATAGATCCACAACAGCGGGAACTGGCGATCCGCTCCGTCGAGTGGCTGCGCGCGCACGGATTAAAGGTGCGCGGTCACGTGCTGGTATGGCCTTCCTGGCGGTGGATGCCACCACAAGCGGTGGCTCTCAAGGACCGCCCGCATGAACTACGGTGGTTCATTCTGGAGCACATACGGGACGAAGTTGGAGCGCTCCGCGGCAAAATCGCTGAATGGGACGTGCTGAACGAGCCGTACAGTAACCACGATGTGATGGATCTGCTTGGCCGCGACGTGATGGCCGAATGGTTCGTTCAAGCCCGCCAGGTGGACCCCGAGGCCAAGCTCTACATCAACGACTACGACATACTGACGACTTACGACCCGCCACACCGAGACCATTACGAGGCCACGATCCGGTTTTTGCTGGAGCGCGGGGCACCGCTCGATGGGATCGGCATGCAAGGGCATTTCAAGAGCGAGGTCACCGGACCCGAGGAATTACTGGCCATACTCGATCGCTTCGCACGCTTCGGCAAGGCTTTGCAGATCACCGAGTTCGATGTGGACACCGTCGACGAGAGGCTTCAGGCTGACTTCACGCGCGACCTGATGACAGTCGCCTTCAGTCATCCTGCAGTTGAAGGTTTTCTGATGTGGGGCTTCTGGGAAGGGCAGCATTGGATTCCCAACGGCGCCATGTTCCGTCGGGACTGGACACCCAAACCCAACGCCCGAGTTTATGAAGAGTTGGTCTTCCGCCGTTGGTGGACGGATGTGAACGGCCGGACGGGGAATGACGGTGTGTACCGTACGCGGGGATTTTTGGGCGAGTACTTGGTCGAGGCTGAGCTCGGTGACCGACGTGTAGAACGACGCCTGGAACTGCGGAAGCCAGGGGTGACGGT
>JAUQPO010000225.1 GCA_030550335.1 Acidobacteriota bacterium | reverse complement strand
ATGGACGAGCCCATCCCGTCGACCCTCGAAGGTCGCTTGGTGGCGCTCGCCGACAAGATTGACACGCTACGCGAGTGCTTCCGAATCGGCCTGGTTCCGTCCGGCTCTAAGGACCCCTTTGCTCTGCGACGAGCGGCCTATGGGGTCGTGCGGATCCTCGTCGAAGGGGAACTCTCTTATCCATTGGGACAGTTACTCGGGGACAATGAAGCGCTGCGTGAGTTCATGCTGGACCGCGTGCGCTATTACCTCCGCGACGTTCGGGGCTTCCCGTACGACGAGGTGAATGCAGTGCTAGCGGCTGGCTGGGATGACCTCCCGGATGTCCTCCGACGGCTCGAGGCGGTGCGCAGTGTGCGGCCCACGCAGGATTTCGAGCCCATTGCAGCCAGTTTCAAGCGGGTGAAAAACATCTTGCGGCAGGCCAATTTCTGGGATGCACGGGCAGTGCAGCCAGAACTGCTGGTGGCAGCGGAAGAGCAAGCGTTGTACGAAGCTTTCGTGAACGTTCGGGAGCAAGTCGCCCAGTTGCGTGATCGTCGGCAGTATGAGCAGGCCTTGCTGAGGATCGCGTCACTACGCACGACGGTCGATCAGTTCTTCGACCGCGTGTTGGTCATGGCCCCGGAAAAGGAGCTGCGGGATAACCGGCTGGCATTGCTGGCAAACTTGTATAGAGAGTTTTCTTCGATCGCCGACTTTTCGGAGATCGCTACAGGCTAGGCAAGCGTGTTGTGGCGAAATCCATCTGAGAACAGGAGTGTGAGACGGCCATGAAGAAGTACGTGTATTCGTTTGGCGGTGGCACAGCGGAAGGCGATGGCACGATGCGAGATATCCTCGGCGGCAAGGGCGCAGGCCTTGCCGAGATGTGTCGTGCTGGGATCCCTGTTCCGCCAGGGTTCACCATTTCGACCGAGGTCTGCAACATCTACTTCGAAAACAACGGCAAGTTGCCCGAAGAAATTGAGCGTCAGATCCAGGAGGCCCTGGCCAAGCTCGAGGAGCAGATGGGTCAAAAATTGGGCGATCCGGAGAACCCGCTGCTGGTGAGCGTGCGCTCCGGAGCAAAGTTCTCCATGCCCGGGATGATGGACACCATTCTGAACCTCGGGCTGAACGACGAAACGGTCGAAGGGCTGGCGCGGAAGAGCGGGAATCCCCGTTTCGCATACGACTGTTACCGGCGGTTCATCCAGATGTTCGGTAACGTCGTGATGGGGATTTCCAAAGACAAGTTCGAGCACATTTTCGAGGAGCGCAAGAAGAAGGTCGGGGCCAAATACGACACCGACCTCAACGCCGAGGACCTCAAGGCGATTATTGCTGAGTACAAGAAGCTCTACCAGAAAGAAACGGGGCAGCCCTTCCCGCAGGACGTGCACGAGCAGTTGCGGATGGCTCGGGATGCGGTGTTCCGCTCTTGGAATAACCCGCGGGCGGTCCATTACCGTCGGATGAACAAAATTCCCGACAACCTTGGGACCGCGGTCAATGTCCAGGCGATGGTCTTCGGCAACATGGGTGAACGCTCGGCAACGGGCGTCGGCTTCACGCGCAATCCGGCCACCGGTGAAAAGGAGTTTTACGGCGAGTTCCTGGTCAACGCACAGGGCGAGGACGTCGTGGCGGGTATCCGCACGCCTCAGCCGATCTCTGCGCTGAAGGAGCTGATGCCGGACGTGTATGAGCAGCTCAAGGAGATCACCGACCGGCTGGAGCGGCACTACCGTGACGTCCAGGACTTCGAGTTCACCATCCAGGAAGGCAAGCTGTACATGCTACAGACCCGTAACGGGAAGCGCACGGGCGTAGCAGCAGTCCGGATTGCGGTGGACATGGTGGAGGAGGGCCTCATTACCAAGGAAGAGGCGATCATGCGCGTCGATCCTAACCAGCTCGACCAGTTGCTCCACCCGGTCCTGGACGAAAAATCCAAAAAGACGTTGAAGAAGATCGCCGTGGGCTTACCGGCATCGCCGGGCGCTGCGGTGGGGAAGATCGTCTTTACGGCTGACGATGCGGTCGAACGCGGCAAAAAGGAACCGGTGATCTTGGTGCGGAAGGAGACCGTACCCGACGACATCCACGGCATGGAGGTCGCCAAGGGGATTTTGACCTCACGGGGCGGCATGACCTCGCACGCGGCTGTGGTGGCTCGAGGTATGGGGACACCCTGCGTAGCCGGCGCCGAGGCCATCAAGATCGATGAGCGGCGCAAGATCCTGACCGTAAATGGGATCACTTTGAAAGAGGGTGATTGGATCTCGATCGATGGCTCCACCGGAGAGGTCTACGCCGGGCAAGCGGTAACGGTGGAACCGGATCCGAGCTCGGGCTACCTGGCGAAGTTCATGAGCTGGGTGGACGAGTTCCGAGGTTCCTTTGGTGTCCGAGCCAACGCTGATGTGCCTCGTGACGCCCGCATCGCCCGCCGGTTCGGCGCTGAAGGCATCGGCCTCTGCCGTACCGAGCATATGTTCTTCGGCGAGGGCCGCATCGAGCACATGCAGGCAATGATCTTGGCCGAGAACGAGAAGGAGCGGCGGGCGGCGCTGAAGAAGCTCCTGCCTATGCAGCGAAAGGACTTCATCGGGCTGTTCAAGGAAATGGACGGTTACCCGGTGGTGATCCGCACCCTCGACCCGCCGTTGCACGAGTTCGTGCCCAAGCGGGAAGAGATCATGGTGGACCTAGCCAAGCTGCCGCACGCTACTCCGAAAGAGAAGAAGGAGATGGCCCGGCGGTACAACTGCGAGGTCCGCGAGTTGAAGACCCTGCTACCGAAGTTGCTGAAACGGGTTGAGGAACTGCATGAGTTCAACCCCATGCTCGGCCATCGTGGGTGCCGTCTCGGGATCACCTATCCGGAGATCACCGAGATGCAGGCTCGGGCAATCTTCGAAGCTGCGGTCCACGTCGCTAAGCAGGGCGTCAAGGTTATCCCTGAGGTGATGATCCCGCTGGTGGGCAGCGTTGAAGAACTCGAGGACCAAGCGGCTATTGTGCGTCGCGTGGCTGAGGAGGTCCTCGAGAAAGCCGGCATGAAAGGCCAGATCAAGTACATGATCGGCACCATGATTGAGATCCCGCGTGCTGCCCTGACGGCCGACAAGATTGCCCGTGTTGCCGAGTTCTTCAGCTTCGGTACCAACGACCTGACCCAGACCACCATGGGGCTCAGCCGTGACGACTACGTCAAGTTCTCCAAGGTGTACGAGGAGAAGAAGATCTTCAAGGCAGACCCGTTCCAGGTGCTCGACCAAGAGGGCGTGGGCCAGCTGGTCGAAATGGGCATCAAGAAGGGACGGGCCACGCGGCCGGACCTCGAAGTCGGGATTTGCGGCGAGCATGGCGGCGAACCCAGCTCGGTGGAGTTCTGCTACCGGGTCGGTATGAACTACGTCTCCTGCTCGCCTTATCGGGTGCCGATTGCCCGGCTGGCTGCAGCGCAGGCGGCGATCGCGGCTAAGCAGGCCGAGGCGAAGGCCGAGTTGATGCGCACGGCTTAAGCCCCAGTTCCAGGTAATTCGAGAGCCCCGAGGCTGGTCCAGCTGGCCTCGGGGCTTAGGTTTTCGGCAGGCGCTAAATGTGACTGCTGGTAGCAGGCCCAGCCTCAGCTCGCAGCACAGCCAGGCACGCTTCGCGCGCGATGAGCAGCTCCTCGTTGGTGGGGATCACCCAGATTTTCACCGGCGAACCAGGCGTCGAAATTTCGCCTTCCGCCCCGACGACCTGGCAGTTCCGTTCCCGGTCCAGCTGCAGGCCTAAGTGGTCTAGCCCATCGCAGATCCGTTCGCGGAGGGGCCAGGCGTGCTCGCCGATCCCACCGGTGAAAACCAGGGCGTCGGCGCCGTTGAGCACCGCCAGGTAGGCACCCACGTACTTCTTGGCACGATAGGCGAAGACCTCGAGCGCCAAGCGGCAGCGCTCGTGCCCCGCAGCAGCTTGCTCGAGCAACGTACGTACATCGGCTGAGTAACCAGAGAGGCCAAGCAAGCCCGAACGGCGATGCAGCGTTTCATCCAATTCCTCCAAAGTGTAGAGCCGGCGACGCAGGAGCTCCAGCAACAAGCCCGGGTCCACATCTCCCGGGCGCGTGCCCATCACCAGTCCTTCCAGAGGCGTGAATCCCATGCTGGTATCCACGGACTGGCCTTGCGCAATGGCACAAATCGACGACCCGCTGCCTAGATGACAAGTGATCAGGCGCAACCGCTCCAGCGGCTGCCCCGCAAGTTGAGCGTATCGGTGAGCTACGTACCGGTGGGACGTTCCATGGAAGCCGTAGCGTCGGATCCTATGCCGATGGTAAAGTTCCAGCGGCAACGCGTACAGATACGCGTGCGGTGGTAGGCTGTGGTGGAAAGCGGTGTCGAAAACGGCCACGTTAGGGATGCCAGGCAAACGGCGGCGGATAGCTTCATAGCCTTTCAAATTGTGCGGGTTGTGCAGTGGCGCCAGTGCCGCGCAGTCTGCGATCACCCGGGCTACATCGTCGTCGATAATGACCGGCTGGTCGTAATGTTCTCCGGCGTGCACCACCCGGTGTCCCACAGCTTTGATCTCCTGGGTCGATCCAAGCGCGCCGCTCTGATGGATCAACCAATCTAACGCCAGATCGATGGCGTGCTGATGATCGTGGACCGCCCCTTCGTAACTCCAACGATGTTGGGCAGATTCGAAGCGCGCTTCACCGCTGGCTTGGCTGCCGATCCGCTCGACGATCCCTCGAGCCAGGCTGCGGTCGCGATTGTCGCGCATCAGTTCCGGGCTAGTCTCGAAGAGTTGGAACTTGACAGTAGAGCTTCCGCAGTTGAGCGCAAGGATCTTCATTTTTCCTGGGCTGTCACCTTTGGATGGCATTATGGCCCGAAGAACCTGGGCTGTCTAGAGTTTGGAGATGGACCACGCCGGCCGCAGGGCGGCAAACGGTTCAAATCGCGGTGGAGTCCGGCCACACCTTGTCTTCGACCTCGATCGGCCTCACGTCGCCTGAGCGGATCAAAATCCGCCGACCATCTGTGGTGCGGAGCCACAGAAAACCGCAAGGATCGAGTCCATCGGTGATCCCGCGCAGTTGTCCTACTTGGACTCGGCGCCCCCGGGCGTAGCTCGAGCACTGAGTGAAGAGACGGAGGATCGGCTCCGGTCCCTGTTGTCTCAATAAGTTCAGGTGTTCTTCCACCGCCTTGAGCAAGAGTCCGAGCAACTCGTCCACTGAGTGTTCCCGACCACTGACTAAGCGCAGCGACGTAGCTATCTGGGTCAACTCAGCGGGGAACTCCGTCTGGTTCACGTTGATCCCTATCCCCGCGATCAGCCGACCCTCGTGCAGCTCGACCAGGATGCCACCGCATTTTTTGCCCGCGATCAGCAGATCGTTCGGCCAGCGCAGATCACAGACCAGCCCGGTCAATTGCTGGATCGCTTGCTGGCAGGCCAGGCCCAGTGCCAGTGTGACCACAGGGAGTTTGTCGAGGCTGCACGGGGGTTCTAAAACGAGCGAGCAGTACAAACCCGTATCGCGGGGCGAGTGCCATTGCCTCCCCATCCGGCCCATGCCCGCGGTTTGTTCTCGGGCGACCACTACCGTACCTGGTTCACAATTGCGGGCCTCGATCATAGTCGACGGCGTGGTCTCGAGCCGGACGATTCGAAAGTTCATCAGAACACCTGCGTAATCCGGAAATTCAGGTTGGCCGCCGGGGCAGAATGTGTGATGGCGCCCACGGAGATAAAATCCGCCCCCGTCAGAGCGTACTGCCTCACGTTCTCCAGCGTAATCCCGCCGGATAGTTCCACGCGCGCCCTACCGGCGATGTATTGAATCCATTCGCGAGCCTGGTCGGGCGTCAGGTTGTCCAGCAGCAGGTGGTCAGCGCCGGCGGCTAGAGCTTCCTCTAACTCCTGACGTGTGCTCACTTCGATTTCCACTGGGAGGCCAGACTTTCGAGCTGCTTCGATGGCCTGGCGCACGCCTCCAGCAGCGACGATGTGA